>DASXQC010000574.1:0-8270 GCA_036493235.1 Reyranella sp. | reverse complement strand
GGCGGCGGCCTCGACGCTCGCCTCGTCGAGCGGCTCGATCACCACGCCGCCGGCGCCGATGCGTTCCCTGACCTCGAACACGCGGCTTGCCGGGACGGGTCGCGCCGGCTTCACCCAGGCGAGGTAGTTGGCGCGGCGCGGAATGTCCTGGCGGCCGATGGTCAGCACATGGCGGAAGCCGGCCGTCGTCACCAGCGCGGCCTTCGCGCCCTTGCCTTCGAGGATCATGTTGGTGGCGACCGTCGTGCCGTGCAGCACGCGCGCCAGTGAGGGCGCGGCCTTGCCCGCGTCCTCGAGCGCGAGCCGGATGCCGGTCAGGAAAGCCTGCGACGGATCGCTCGGCACGGAGGGCGTCTTGGCGCGCCAGATCCGGCCGCTGAGCGCGTCGTGCAGGGCGATGTCGGTGAAGGTGCCGCCGATATCGACGGCGATGGCGAGGGAACTAGGAGAGGGAGTCGACATACGCGTGACGATGGAAAGCCTTCACTTCGGGACGCCTGGTGCGCAGCTTGCGCGTGAGGTCGGGGTCGAATTCGTCGCTATCGATCGCGACACCATAAAGTTCCTTCGCCGCGGTCTCGGTGACGAAACCGCCGAGCACGTCGTCGAGCACGCTCTCGGGCGGCCGGTCGTACGGATGGCCGTAGCCGCCGCCACCGCCGGTCTCGATGCGCAGCACGTCGCCGCGCTTCAGCATGTTGCCGTCGGAAAGCGGCGGGAGCTGGCGCTCGTGGTTGGTGCCGGGATTGACGACGACGCGGCCGGTGCCACCCGCCATGCCGCCGGCGATGCCCCACGGCGGGTTCTTCACGCTGTCGATGCGCACGGCGAGCATCGCCTCCTCGGCGAGGATGTCGTATTCGCGCACGATCCCGCAGCCGCCGCGCCAACGGCCCGCGCCGCAGGAATCGGTGAGGATGCCGTAGGTCCGCAGACGCACCGGGTAGCCGACCTCGAGGAATTCGACCGGGTAGTTCTCCTGCGCCACGAAATAGACCGCATCGGAGCCGTCCGCCGTCGCGCGCGCGCCCCAGCCGACACCGATGCCGTCGGACATCAGGAACGGCTCTGTTTTGCCCTCGAGCGTCTTGTAGGTCCCGCGCATGAAGGAGATGACATAGGCCGAGTGCGCCGCCGGCGCCTTGCCGCCCGCGACATTGATCAACCCGTTCACCGCCGCGAGGAAGCGCATCAGGGTGAGGCCGCGCATGCCGAGCGGCGCCGGCCACTTCGGCCACAACAGCGAACCCTCGCGCAGCCTGACCTCGTCGAGCGCCTGCGGGCCGCCGGCGTTGCAGACCTGGGCCTGGTCGCCGCCGAGATAGAACATCGACAGTGCCGTGCCCGGCACGTCGGGATTGAGCAGCAGGTTGACCGGCCCGGGCGACTGGTCGTCGGTCGCGGTGGCGTCGAAGATGAACTTGTCGTCGCCCTTGTCGGTCTTCTCGTGGGTCAGCGCGAGCCGCAGATGGAACGGGCCGTTGTCGTGGCCGTCCGAATCGATCGCGTCGGTGAACTTGTGCGTGCCGTAGTCGAAGGTCTCGGCGAGCTTGGTGCGTACCAGCTTGCGGGTGCGGGCGACGAGCTGGCTGAGCGCATCGGCCACGACGTCGCTGCCGAAGCGGGCGACGATCTCCTCGATCCGCTTCACGCCGAGCGCGGCCGACGCCATCAGGGCCCGCATGTCCCCCATGTTCTGCTCGGGGAAGCGCGAATTGCGGAAGAAGATCCGGAGCGTCGCCTCGTTGGTCGTGCCGGCATCGATCAGCTTCGTGGGCGGCACGATGATGCCTTCCTGGAAGATGTCGAGCGTGTCGGGACTGATCGAGCCTGCGCGCATGCCGCCGATGTCGGAGAAGTGCGCCCAGCCCATGACGAAGCCGCAACGCTGGCCGTCGTGGAACACCGGCGCCAGCAGCACCTGGTCGTTGGAATGCGAGATCGCGCCGCGCGAGCCGTAGCAGTCGTTGTACCAGTAGAGGTCGCCCTCGCGCATCGTCTCGGGCGGGAAGTCGCGGAACACCGGCCCGCAGATATCGCCGAACACCGGCAGGTTGGAACCGACCGCCATCACGCCGTTGGCGTCGAACAGCGCGGTGTAGAAGTCCTTCTTCTCGCGGATGAAAGCGGAGATGGCGGTGCGCTCGATCAGCGCCTCCATCTCGGCCTGGGCCGCGCGGATCGCGCCGCGCACGATCTCCAGGGTGACGGGGTCGCAGATCGGCTCAATCGAGCGGGGCATTCGTGCGGTCCTTCATGATCAGCAGGGTAACGGTGCTGACGATCGCAGCAAAGATAAGGAAGTAGGCGGGCGATACCGGATTGCCGGTCCTGTCGATCAGGTAGGCGGCGATGAACGGGGCGAATCCGCCGAACAGGGTCACCGACATGCCGTAGCCGATCGACAGCGCCGTGAAGCGCACCTTGGTCGGGAACAGCTCGGCGAGGATGGCGCACAGCGGACCAGCATACATTGCGAGCAGGAACGCCGAGACCGACTGCACGATCATCAACCGGCTTCCGTCGGGCGCGCCCGACAGGTAGACGAACGCCGGGTAGGAGAGCAGGCCATAGGCGATCGACGAGACCAGCAGGATCGGCTTGCGGCCGATCTTGTCCGACAGCCAGCCCATGACCGGCGTGAAGATCGTCAGCACGATCGCTGCGACGGTCGCCGATGTGTAGGCGGTGGCGCCGGCGATGCCGAGCTTCTGGGTCGCCATGGTCGGCAGGTAGATGTTGTAGGTGTAGTTGCCGACCGTGCCGATCGCCGACAGGCCGAACGCGGCGAGCACCGGCAAGCGGTGGGTGGTGAGCGCTTCCACGAACGGATTGTGCGCGACCTGCTTCTTCTCGACGGTGCGATTGAAGGCCGGGCTCTCCGAGACCCGGGAGCGGAGATAGAGGCCGACCGGCGCCAGCACGAAGCCGATCAGGAACGGGATGCGCCAACCCCATGACACCATCTGGTCCTTGGTGAGCCATCCGTTCAGCACGGCGGCGGTCAGTGTGCCGGCGATGAGAGCCAGGCCGACGCTGAACTGCTGCACGCTGCCGATCAGGCCGCGCTTGCCCGGCGGCGAGAACTCGACGAGGAAGGTCGCCGACCCGCCCCATTCGCCGCCGGTCGAGAAGCCCTGCACGAGGCGGCACAGCAGCAGCAGGAGCGGGGCGGCCACGCCGATCGAGCCGTAGGAGGGGATCAGGCCGGTCAGCGCGGTGGCTGCCGCCATCAGCCCGACCGTGACGACCAGCGCGTTCTTGCGGCCGTGCTTGTCGCCGTAGGCGCCGATCACGATGGCGCCGATCGGGCGCATGAAGAAGCCGACGCCGTAGATCGCGAAGGACTTGAGCAGGTTCGCCGTGTCGTCGCCCGCCGGGAAGAAGTTGGCGGCGATCTGGGCGGCGAACAGCCCATAGATGAGGAAGTCGTACAGCTCGACGAAATTGCCGACCGCGCTCGACACGATGGCGCGGCGGCGCGTGCTGGCGTCGAGTTCGGCCATCCCGCCGGCCGACGAAAGACCCATGGCGGCTTGCGACATACTTCCTTATCTCCCCCGCGGTGCGATCACTCGCTTCCACATGCAAATAGTGTGCGCGCGGGGCTGCTTGCTTGTCTACGAGACGGTCAGCCGAGGAAGCGTCTGAACTCCTGCAGGACGAAATCGAATCGTTCGCGTACCGAAGCGTGGCCCGGACACGTTCGCCCATACGCGTCCGCTCGGCGTCGGCAGCCGCCCGGCCGGATACGCCTCACAGCGCGGTCATGCCGCCGTCCACGAACAGCAGAGCGCCTGTGACGTAGGAGGCATCGTCAGAAGCCAAAAAAAGGATCGCAGCGGCGACTTCCTCGGCCCTGCCCGGGCGCTTCAGCATGGTGCCTCGTGCCGCGTGGGCGTTGTATTGCTCGACGGTCTCGCCGGCCGCCGCGATGCGGCGCTCATGGAACGGCGTAAAGATCGGGCCGGGACCGACGGCGTTCACGCGAATGCCCTCCGACGAGTGGTCGGCGGCAAGCGCCCGCGTCAGGCCCGCGATGGCGGCCTTGGTCGTGTCATACTGCAGGTTGCCGCCGCCCGAGACGACGGACCGGACGGAGGCGACGTTGACGATGGCGCCGCCCTTGTTGCGGCGCATCAGCGGCACCGCGGCCTTGGCACAGAAGGCGTAGCTCATCAGGTTGACGCTGAGGATCTCATTCCAGCTCGCCGCGCTCGCCTCATCGATCTTCTCGTATTTGCGGATGCCGGCATTGTTGACGAGGATGTCGAGACGACCGAACTGCTGCGCAGCGCCGTTGACGAACGAAAGGCATGCGGCCTCGCTGCCGACGTCCGCTTGGGTGAAGGCGACCTTGGCGCCGGTGTTTTCGATCTCGGTCGCCACGCGCCGGCCGCGCTCGCCGTCACGATCGCAGAATGCCACGCTTGCGCCCTCGGCGACGAAACGCCTGACCGTCGCCTCCCCGATCCCCGATGCTCCGCCCGTCACTGCGGCGATCTTGCCGTCGAGCCTTCCCATGTCCGCCACCTTTCATCACGTTGCGAAACGCGCCCTCGCGTCCGCCCCGAGGAGAATGAAGCCGATCATTCAACCGATTAAAAACGGCCGCGCAAGAGGACTGGACCAGGGGATGAGAGGTTTCCTACCCGAGGAAGCGGCGGAACTCCTGCAGCACGAACTCCGGCCGCTCGCGGACCGAAGCGTGGCCCGCATTCGGCACTTCGACGATACCTTTGCTGCCGGGAATGTTGTCGGCCATCCAGCGCGCGGCGTCCTTGAAGGCCTGGCCTTCGTTGGAGCCGAGCATGATCCTGGTCGGCATGGTCATGCGTTGTGCTTGCGGCCGCGCGTCGAGCATCGCCAGCCATTCGCAGCCGAGCGCATAGCCCTCGCCGCTGCACGACGCCCACTTCTCCTTCACGTGGCGCACGTTAGGGCCATTCTCCTTGAGCGACGCCTCGGTGAAGAACACCTTCTCGAGCGCCGGGATCAGGCTCGCCACGCCGTTCTTGCGTGCGGCCTCGGCGCGCGCCGGCCACGCCGCGCGCATCTCCTCGGTGTAGCGCGGGCTGCAGTCGCACAGCATCACCTTGTCGACCGTCTCCGGATGCGTGCCGGCAAAGGCCTGCGCCAGCGAGCCGCCCATCGAGATGCCGGCGATGCTTGCCTTCGCGATCGCCTCGCGCTTCAGGATCGCGTGCAACTGGGCGGCAAGCTCGGTCTCGCCGTACTGGCCCTTGGGCAGCTTGGTGTCGTGATGGCCGGGGAAGCTGTAGGCGATCAGCTCGAACTGGTCGCCGAGCGGCTCGAGCACGTCCCAGAAGGTCCAGTCCATGCCGAGGCAATGCAGTAGCACCAAGGGTTTGCCGCGGCCGCGGCGATGCACGGTGATGTCGTCGGGATCGAGCGGCTTGGGGTTCCAGTCCATGAGGGCCTCACGAAGAGAAGCAGTCGGAGATCGGATAGAACGCGAAGCTTCCTTGCGCCACCAACATCCTGCCGGTCGACCCCAACGGCTCGGTCGCCAACCTCCGCGCTTTGGCCCGCGAGGTGATGCCCGCCTTCACCCCGGCCCGGGCCGGGCGGAATAGCTCCGACGGTCGACCGGCCCGAATATCGAGGGGGAGGTGGCGTAAGCCACAGTCCGGCCCGTCCCCGGTGCATATGGTCGCCTCCGATCTCAAGAAGGAGGCACCGTTGGCTGACATCGTATTCGGGCTTCTCGTCGCCGTGCCCGCGCTGGCCCTGATCGCCACGGTCGTGGTCGAAAAGCGCCGGCGCGCCAGGTCGGGCAAGCCCGCCCGCTAGGCTCTTCAAAATCCCATTCCGCGTCCTGCCGGCCTGCAACGCAGACGCTGCATGGACGTTAAGTAGGGCACACGGGCACTACCGCATAGGCGAGTCGTCCGTGGCTCCCAAGCCCGCCGCGATCTCCCTCGCGGCGGGCTTCTTCGTGTCCGGCCCGCAGTTCACGGTCTGCGGGAAGGTTGCTAGGCTGGCGCATCGCGACCGGAACCCGTTCGTGAGTTGCCGGCTGACAGGAGTACCGCATGCCTTCGGTTGAGCGTCTCGGCCCTCATATCGGCGCCGAAGTGGCAGGCCTCGATGTCTCCCAGCCGCTCGACGAGGCCGCCATCCGGTGGATCGCCGGGCAGCTCGCCGAGCATGCCGTCCTCGTCCTGCGCGACCAGAAGCTCGATGCCGCGCAGCTCGGCGCGTTCGGCCGCCGCTTCGGGGTGCCGAAGCCGCATCTGCTGGAGGGCTACCAGCATCCCGACTTCCCGGAAGTCTCGCTGGTCACCAACGTGGCGCGCGACGGCAGCATCGATCCCTTTGGCGTGAAGCGCGCGACCACCTGGCACAGCGACGAGACCTACAAGCAGACGATCCCGCGGCTCGCCATGCTGCACGGGCTCGAAGTGCCCCGGGACGGCGGCGGCACGCTGTTCGCCGACATGCGCGCGGCCTTCGATGCGCTGCCCGCGCCCGAGCGCGACCGGCTGCGCGGCATGACCGGGCTGCACAAGTTCACCGCCGGGCCGGCCGATGCCCGCAGCGCCTACGCGACCCAGCTGACGCCCGAGAGGCTCGCGGCCCTGAAGGACTGGGAGCATCCCGCGGTGGTGCGCCATCCCGGCAACGGCCGCGAGATCCTGTTCGTCAATCCGAGCCACACGCACGGCTTCGTCGGCATGGGCCGCGACGAGGGAACCGCGCTGATCAACGCGCTCGCCGACCATGCCGCGCAGCCGGCGTTCGTCTATCACCATCGCTGGCGCGTCGGCGACCTCGTGATCTGGGACGAGGTCTCGACCATGCACAAGGGCGCGGGCGATTCACCGCCCGACCAGCGCCGCATGCTCATGCGCACCATCGTCCACCCGGCCACGCCGTACTGGACGGCGGCGGAGCATTAGAGACTCCAGCGGGTCAGTATCCCTCGAGTGCGCAGGCCGCCAAGTTATGCGAGATGGTAAAGGAGCGCGTCGCGGAACTGGTGATTCTCGGGTGCGTCATCGTCATTTCCCTCGAAGTTCCGCCGAATGCCGCCTTGGTCCAGAAGCTCCAAACCATGAAAAAGGCGGCCCGATGGGCCGCCTTTTGCTTCGTCGATATCTGTCGACCGTCAGTCCGCCGCCATCTTCGTCGACGCCGCGTCGAGCGCTGCGCTGAGCTTTGGTGGCGACATCGGCAGGTCGGTCATGCGGATGCCCGTGGCGCGGGCGATCGCGTTGCCGACGGCGGCGGTCGGCGGGACGATCGGCACCTCGCCGACGCCGCGCACGCCGTAGGGATGAGTCGGGTTCGGGACCTCGACCAGGATGGTCTCGATCATCGGCAAGTCCGACGCCACCGGCATGCGGTAGTCGAGGAAGCCCGGGTTATCGAGCCGCCCCTTGGCGTTGTAGATGTACTCCTCGTTCAGCGCCCAGCCGATGCCTTGCACCGCGCCGCCCTGGAGCTGGCCCTCGACATAGGAGGGATGGATCGCCGTGCCGACGTCCTGCGCCGCCGTGTAGCGGCCCACCGTGACGCAGCCGGTGTCGCTGTCGACCGCAAGGTCGCAGCAATGCACGCCAAAGCCGGGCCCGGCGCCCGTGACGTTGAGCTGGGCGTGGCCGTTGATCGGCCCGCCGGTCTTGCCGGCCTGCGCTGCCAGCGCTGCGAGCGTCAGCGGCTCGAAGTCGCCGACGTTGGCGCCGGCCGGCTTGGCCATGCCGTTCTCCCAGATCACCGCCTCCGGATCGACGTTCCAGATCTTGGCGGCGCGCACCTTCAGCTCGCGGATCATGTCGCGCACCGAGTTCACCACCGCGAGTCCGGTCGCGAAGGTCACTCGGCTGCCGCCGGTCACGAAGTTGAAGCCGATCGACGCCGTGTCGGCGATCACCGGCCGCACCTTGTCGTAATCCACGCCCAGTTCCTCGGCCGCCATGAGGGCGAGCGAGGCGCGGCTGCCGCCGATGTCGGGATTGCCCGAGATCACGGTCACCGAGCCATCCTCGCCGACATGCGCCGCGGCGCTGGAATCGGCGCCGACGTTGAACCAGAAGCCCGCCGCCACGCCGCGCGCGTAGCCGGGCTTCGGCGGGGTCTTGTAGTGCTCGGAGTCGCGCACCGCCTCGAGCGTCTCGACCATGCCGATGGTGTTGAACGTCACGCCATAGGCCGTCTTGGTGCCTTTCTTGGCGGCGTTCTTCAGGCGCAGGTCGATCGGATCCATGCCGAGCTTCAGCGCCAGCATGTCCATGGCCGATTCGACC
>DASXQC010000573.1:0-9165 GCA_036493235.1 Reyranella sp. | reverse complement strand
GTGCTGTTCATCGTGCTGACCATGATCGTGCTGGTGGCGGCCTTCAATATCGTCTCCAGCCTGGTGATGCTGGTGCGCACCAAGACCGGCGATATCGCCATCCTGCGCACCATGGGTGCGACTCGCGGTACGATCCTGCGCCTGTTCCTGTTGGACGGGTTGGCGATCGGCGGCATCGGCGCCCTCATCGGCGTCGTGTTGGGGCTGGCTTTTGCGCTCAACATCGAAGCGATCCGGCAATGGCTGCAGCACACGTTCGGCCTCGTGCTGTTCGACGAGACGCTCTACATGCTGGCCCAGATGCCTTCGCACATCACCTGGCAGGAGGTCGCCACCATCGCCGGCATGGCCGTTGTCTTCGCGCTCGCCGCCTCGCTCTATCCGGCGTTCCGCGCCGCGCGGCTCGATCCGGTGGAGGGCCTGCGCCGTGAGTGAACAGGCCGCCGTCGAACGCTGGCTCGCCTGGCGCTACCTCGCGACCCGGCAGCGCGAGGGCTTCGTCTCCTTCATCGCGATCTTCTCCCTGATCGGCATCGCGCTCGGCGTTGCCACGCTGATCGTCGTGCTGTCGGTGATGGGAGGCTTCCGTGCCAGCCTGATCGGCCGGCTGATCGGCATGAACGGCCATGTCGTGGTCGTAGCGAAGGACGGCGGCATGCTGCAGACCACGCCCGAGCTGTTGGCGGCGCTGCGCAATGTCCCCGAGGTGAAGGCTGTCCATCTCACCCTGGAACGGCAGGCGCTGGTCAGCGCCGGCAACGGCCAGACCCGCGGCGCCCTGCTGCGCGGCGTGCGGGTCGAGGACCTGACCTCGCGCGATATCGTCACCAGGAACATCGTGATGGGTGAACTCGGCGCCTTCGATACAAGGCCGGGCGTGGTGATCGGCGAGCGTCTGCGCCAGGGCCTGAACGTGCGGATCGGCGACAAGATCACGGTCACGACCCAACGGCTCAACGAGCAGGGCACGATCGCCCCGCGCTATGCCGACTACGAGGTCCTCGCGAGCTTCCTGTCCAAGCGCTATGAGTTCGACAATGCGCTGGTCTTCGTGCCATTGCAGATGCTGCAGGACGACCTGGAATACGACCATCGCACCGTGAGTTCGATCGATCTCGATCTGTCCGACCCTAACCTGGCACCCAAGGTCGCCGATACCGTCCGCAAGACCCTGCACCGCGACGACCTCAAGGTCTCGGACTGGCAGGCGCTCAACGCCCGCTTCGTCGGCGCCCTGCAGGTCGAGCGGGTGATGATGTTCATCATCCTGACGCTGATCGTGCTGGTGGCGGCGATGAACGTGGTGGCGAGTTTCACCATGCTGGTGCGGGTGAAGCGCGGCAGCATCGCCATCCTGCGCACCATGGGCGCGACGCCAGGCACCATCGTGCGCGCCTTCTTCATGTCCGCGGCCGCGGTCGGCATCGTCGGCACGGCGGCCGGCACCGGGCTCGGCCTGCTGGTCTGCGCCAACATCCCCGCGATCGCCGATTTCTTCGGTCGGATGGGCGGCGGCCGCAACGGCAACTGGGTCGAGATCGAGTTCATCACTTCGGCCCCCGCGCGCGTGAATTCGAGCGAGGTGATGATCGTGGTCGTGATCGCCCTGGTGCTGTCACTCGCGGCGGCAGCCTATCCGGCGTGGCGCAGCACGCGGATCGAACCGGTCGAGGCCTTGCGCAATGACTGACGGTTTCCCCCTGTCCCTGCGCGACATCCGCCGCACCTTCCAGCAAGGCGACCGCAAGCTCGAGGTGCTGCGCGGCATCTCGCTCGACCTCAGGGCCGGCGAGATCGTCGCCCTGGTCGGCCAGTCGGGCAGCGGCAAGTCGACCCTGCTGCACATCGCGGGCCTGCTCGAGCGGCCGGACGGCGGCGAGGTCATCGTCGACGGCAAATCCGCCGGCAAGCTCGGCGACGGCGCGCGCACGGGGCTGCGCGGCAAGTTCCTGGGCTTCGTCTATCAGTATCACCACCTGCTGCCGGAGTTCTCGGCGCTGGAGAACGTGATGCTGCCGCAAATGCTGAACGGCCTGACGCGCAGCGAATCGCGGGTGCGGGCGAACGACCTGCTGACGATGGTGGGGCTCAAGGATCGCGCCGACCACCGACCGGGCCGGCTGTCCGGCGGCGAGCAGCAGCGCGTCGCGATCGCCCGCGCCGTCGCCAATGCCCCGCGCGTGCTGCTGGCCGACGAGCCGACTGGCAACCTCGATTCCTCGACTGCGGAGACGGTGTTCCGCCAGCTCCTCGCCCTGGTGCGTGAGACCGGCATGGCGGCGTTGATCGCCACCCATAACCCCGAGCTCGCCGCCCGCATGGACCGCAAGTTGATGATGAAGGATGGCGTTCTGTCTTAGTCTTGTCGGAGCGCGGGCCTCTCGCCCGCATCAAGAATCATAAGCGGGCCGGCGGCCCGCGCTTCGGCAAGAGTCAGACCGGCGTGTAGATCACCAGCTTCAATCCGGGATCGTCGTTGCACTGGAACGACGCGTGCTGGAAGCGCAGCGCGCCTTTCTTCGGGTGAACCATCGTCTTGATGCCGGCGGCGACGTCGCGGATGTCGTGCGCCTTCCACCAGCCGGCAAATTCGGGGCTGCCCGTGCGCAGCCGGTCGAGCAAATCGACGAAGGCAGGATCGCCCGCCCACAGGTCATGCGTCTTGCGGAATTGCGCCACCATGCGCCGCGCCTCGTCGGCCCATCCGCTGCCGAACAGATGGCGGGTGGCGGGATTGGTCAGCATGCACAGCAGCGTGTTGCGTTCGCCCTCGGGCATACGGCCCCAGGCGAAGATCTCCTCGGCCGCCTTGTTCCACGCCAGCACATCCCAACGTCGTCCCACGACATAGGTCGGATGCGGCAGGCTCTCGATTACGCGCAGGACGGCCTTGGGCACGGTCTCGGCAGCGAAGGCGCGCTGGTCGCCGTGGCGGGCGAGGGAGCGCAGATGGCTGTGTTCGCTCTTGCCGAGCTTCAGGGCGCGGGCGAGGGCATCGATCGTCATCAGCGACGGATTGACGTCGCGCCCCTGTTCCAGCCGGACGTACCAGTCGACGCCAATGCCGGCGAGCTCGGCCACTTCCTCGCGCCGCAGGCCGGGCGTGCGCCGGCGGCGCGTCGCCGGCAGGCCGACCGCTTCGGGCCTGAGCCGCTGCCGCCGGGAGCGAAGGAAGTCGCCGAGTTCACCACGCCTTGCGTCCATAGGTCTGTTTAGTCCCAGGATAATACCAGGTCTGAATGACAATAGGCCGAGCCGGCAGAATGGGCCATCCCGAAAACGAGGTGTTCCCATGAAAGCAGCCGTCCTCAAGACGCTCGGCCAGCCGCTGGTTGTCGAGACCGTGCTCGATCCCGTGCTTGGCACGGGTGAGGTGATCGTCGATGTGGTGGCTACCCGGATGCTCGCCTATGCCGGCGACGTATTCAGCGGCCAACGTCAGTATCTGCTGGAGCTGCCGATCGTGCCGGGGTCGGGCGGCATCGGCCGGGTGAAGGCGGTCGGTCCGGACGCCACGAGACTCGCGGTCGGCGACTGGGTGTCGATCGATCCCACGGTGCGCTCGCGCGACGACACGGTGTCGCCCGACATCATCCTGCAGGGCCTGACGGCCGGCAGCCAAGCCGCGCTCCGCCTCCAGCGCCATTACCACGACGGCGCCCTTGCCCAGCAGGTGATGGTGCCAACCGAGAACGTCACTCTGATCGGCGCCGTCGATCCGGCCGACGCCGGCAAATGGTGCGCCGCCCTCGGGACCTTGCTCGTCCCCTACGGCGGATTGCTGGCTGGACGCCTGCTCGCCGGTGAGACCCTGCTGATGAACGGCGCCACCGGTGCCTTCGGCAGCGCCGGCGTCGCCGTCGGTATCGCGATGGGCGCGGGCCGGGTCGTCGCGACCGGCCGCAACGAGCAGGCGCTGGCCGACCTCGAGCGGCGCTTCGGCGATCGCGTCCGGACGGTGAAGATGACCGGTGCCGAGGAAGAGGACCGCCAGCAGATGCAGAAGGCGGCCGGCGGCCCGATTGACGTCGTCCTCGACCTCCTGCCACCGATGGCGAGTCCGACTTGGGTGCGGGCGGCGGTCCTGGCGGTACGGCCCTATGGCCGCGCCATCCTGATGGGCGGCATCCGGGACGACGTCTTGCTGCCTTATGCCTGGATGATGCGCGAATGCATCGAGGTCCGTGGCCAGTGGATGTATCCGCGCGAGGCCCCTCAGCGCATGGTCGGCCTTATTCGCTCGGGCCTGATCCAGCTGGAGGAGTTCGCCGTGACCGAATTCCCCCTCGCCAAGGTCAACGAGGCAGTGGCCCACGCGGCCGCTAATGCCGGCCCCTTCAAGATGACGGTGGTTCGGCCATGAATCGCCTCGTTTTCCACAAGATGTGGGAGCCATAGTAGGGGGTGACCCTCGCTAACTTCATCCATCTCAAAGTCCGGTCCGCCTATTCCCTCACGGAAGGCGCGAACAAGGTCGACAAGATCGTGAGCCTGGCGAAAGAGAACGCCATGCCCGCGGTCGCCGTCACCGATCGCAACAACCTGTTCGGCGCGCTGGAATTCTCCCAGTACGCCGCCAAGGCAGGCATCCAGCCGATCGTCGGCGTCGATCTCGCCATTCGCCGCGAGGAAGAGGGCGGCATGGCCCAGACCGGCAAGCTGCCGGCCGTCGACTGGCTGACGCTGTTGGCGCAGGACGAGCAGGGCTATCTCAACCTGATGCGGTTGGTGAGCCGCGCCCATCTCGACTTCAAGGTCGCGTCGACGGCAGCGCTGCCGTTCGACGAGCTGGTCGGCCACACAGAAGGCCTGCTCGCGTTCACCGGCAGTCCGTCGAGCATGCTGGGCCGCTTGCTGGGTGCCGGGCAGGGGCCGGCGGCACAGCATCAGATCGATCGCCTCGCCAAACTGTTCGATGGCCGGCTCTATCTGGAGATTCAGCGTCATGGCGAGGACAACGAGCGGCGCATCGAGGAGCCGCTGATCGCTCTCGCCTATGACAAGGGTTTGCCGATCGTCGGCACTAACGATGTGCACTACCCCAAGGCGGCGATGTACGGCGCGCACGACGTGCTGCTCTGCATCGAGCAGGGCGCGCACATCGAGGACCCGAACCGCCGCCGCCTGACCCACGAGCACTACTTCAAGTCCGCCGAGCAGATGCGCGAGGTGTTCGCCGACCTGCCGGAAGCGTGCGACAACACTTTGGCGATCGCCCAGCGCTGCGCCTACATGCCCGAGCCGCGCAAGCCGATCCTGCCGAGCTACACCAAGCTGTCGGGCCGCTCGGAAGGCGAGGCGCTGCGCGAGATGGCGCGCACGGGCCTGGAGGAGTGGCGCGACCTCGGCCGGTTGGCGGCCGACATCGACTTCAAGACGTACGAAGAGCGGCTCAGCTACGAGCTCGACATGATCGAGCGAATGGGCTTCGCCGGTTACTTCCTGATCGTCGCTGACTTCATTCAATGGGCGAAGGATCATGACGTGCCGGTCGGGCCGGGCCGCGGCTCGGGTGCGGGCTCGTTGGTCGCTTGGTCGCTCAAGGTCACCGACCTCGATCCATTGCGCTGGGGGCTGCTGTTCGAGCGTTTCCTCAATCCCGAGCGCGTGTCGATGCCGGACTTCGATATCGACTTCTGCCAGGACAAGCGCGACCAGGTGATACGCTACGTGCGCGACGAGTACGGCCACGACCGCGTCGCCGCCATCATCACTTTCGGCAAGCTGCAGGCCCGCGCGGTGCTGCGTGACGTCGGCCGCGTGCTGGGCATGCCGTATGGCCAGGTCGATCGCATCTGCAAGCTGGTGCCCAACAACCCGGCCAATCCGGTCACGCTCGCCAAGGCGCTGGAGACTGAGCAGCTCCTGAAGGACCAGTACGAGGCGGACGAGGAGATCAAGCGGTTGATCGACCTCGCGTTGCAACTCGAGGGCCTGTACCGCAACGCCTCGACCCATGCAGCCGGCGTGGTGATCGGCGACCGGCCGCTCGACACGCTGGTACCGCTGTTCCGCGATACCGACAACCGGGACTCGCTGCCGGCGACGCAGTTCAACATGAAGTGGGTCGAGCCGGCCGGCCTGGTGAAGTTCGACTTCCTCGGCCTCAAGACCCTGACGGTGATCGAGAAGGCCTGCGACCTGATCGGCCGCGACAAGATCGACATCCCCAAGTTGCCGCTCGACGACAAGAAGACCTTCGAACTGCTGGCCCGTGGCGATGGGTCGGGGGTGTTCCAGCTCGAAGGCAACGGCATGCGCGACGTGCTGCGCAAGATGAAGCCCGACCGCTTCGAGGACATCATCGCTGTGGTGGCGCTCTATCGCCCCGGCCCGATGGAGAACATCCCGAGCTACATCAAGCGCAAGCATGGCGAGGAGGCGCCGGACTACCTGCATCCGATGCTCGAGGGAATCCTGAAGGAGACCCACGGCATCATGATCTATCAGGAGCAGGTGATGCAGATCGCCCAGGTGCTCAGCGGCTACACGTTGGGCGGTGCTGACCTTCTGCGCCGCGCCATGGGCAAGAAGATCCAGTCCGAGATGGCCGCCCAGCGTCAGAGCTTCATCGAGGGTGCCGAGAAGAACGGCGTTAAGAAGGACAAGGCCTCCTCGATCTTCGACCAGGTCGACAAGTTCGCGGGCTACGGCTTCAACAAGAGCCACGCCGCTGCCTATGCGTTGGTCTGCTACCAGACGGCCTATCTCAAGGCCAACCATCCGGTCGAGTTCTTCGCTGCGACCATGACGCTCGATATGGGCAACGCCGACAAGCTGAGCGGCTACCGGCGCGACCTCGAGAAGATCGGCGTGGCGCTGCTGCCCCCCGACGTCACGAAATCGACCGGGGAGTTCACGGTCGAAATCACGCCCGAGGGCAAGAAGGCCGTCCGTTATGCACTGGCGGCCGTGAAGGGCGTCGGCCGCGACGCCATGAACCGGCTGGTCGAGGAGCGAGAGGCCAATGGGCCGTTCAAGGACCTGTTCGACTTCGCCGAGCGTCTCGACCAGAAGGCGTTGAACAAGCGGCTGGTCGAGAGCCTGGTCAAGGCGGGCGCCTTCGACACGCTGAACAAGAACCGCGCCCAGACGTTCGGCGCGATCGAGGCGCTGCTGCGTCATTCCCAGGCAACGAACGAATCGCGGGTCAGCAACCAGAACAGCCTGTTCGGCGACGATACTGCGCAGCGCCGGCCGCAGCTTCCCAAGGTGCCGGATTGGGCGCCGATGGAGCGGCTGCAGAACGAGTTCGGCGCGATCGGCTTCTATCTCTCCTCGCACCCGCTGGCCCAGTACGAGGTCAGCCTGAAGCGGCTCGGCGTGACGCGCGCCGCCGACCTGCCGGCGCTGCTCCAGCGCGGCACGGGCGGCCGCATCAAGTTGGCCGGCACCGTTATCGACCGCATGGAGCGGACCTCTGCCAAGGGCAACCGCTTCGCCTTCGTGTCGTGCTCGGACCAGTCGGGCGCCTTCGAATGCATGGTGTTCAGCGAGGTGCTGAGCAGCAAACGCCCGCTTCTGGAGCCGGGGCAGGCGGTGCTGATCTCGGCCGACGGCCGGCTCGACGGCGAGCAGGTCAAGCTGCTGGCGCAGCAGGTCGAGAAACTCGACGACGCGGTCGCCCATGCAGCCGCCGGCCTGCGCATCGTCATCAACGACCCGACCTCGCTCGAGGCGCTGCGCAAGTCGCTCGAAGGCAAGAAGGGCCGCGGGCGCGTGACCCTCGTGGTGCCGATGGAGGCGGAAGAGACCGAGGTCGAGGTGACCTTGCCCGGTACCTATACGATAGCCGGCGGCCTGCGAGACATCATTGGCAGTATGCCCGGCGTGGCGCAGGTGGAGGAGATTTGAGCGAGCGTTTCCTACCTAGCGAAGCCGGGGAGGTGCCCCGTAGGGGCGGAGGGGTCATGGGCCACAGCGATACTGTGGCTCATGACCCCTCCGCCCTCGTCAGACGAGGGCACCTCCCCGCGCTTCGCGCAGGGAGGAAAGGACGAATGGCGTGAGCCAGCAGGCCAGCCTGTTCGAACAGCCGGGCGCGCCCAAGCGATCCAAGCCTGCGCCCGGCGAGGTGCGGCCGTCGTGGGACTCGCCGCTGTTGCAGGCGCCGGTGCTGCCGATCGACATCCGGTTGGGCACCTCGTCGTGGTTCTTTCCGGGCTGGCGCGGTCTCGTCTACGAAGGCGTCCATCCGCAGACCGCGCTCAGCAAGAAGGGGCTGGCGGCTTATGCGCAGATCCCGATGCTGCGCACGGTCAGCCTCGACCGCACCTTCTACGCGCCGATCACGACCATTGAATACGTACGCTACGCCAATCAGGTGCCCGACCACTTCTCGTTCGTCGTGAAGGCGCCGGCGCTGGTGTGCGACGCGGTCATGCGCGACGAGGAGGGACGCGGGAAGGTGCCCAACCCACACTTTCTCGATCCCGGCATTGCCGCGCGCGAGTTCGTGGTGCCCTGCCTCGAAGGGCTAGGGGCGAAGGCGGGGCCGCTGGTCTTCCAGGTCTCGCCCCTGCCGCGCGGGCTGGTCGAGGAAGCACCGATGTTGATCGAGCGGCTGGCGGCGTTCTTCGCCGCGTTGCCTCGCCAGCTGGGCAAGCAGGAGCCGCTCTATGCACTCGAACTCAGGAATGCCGAGCTGCTGACGCCGCGGCTGATGCGGATGCTGCGCGAGCAGGGCGTGCGCTACTGCGTCGGGCTGCATGACCGCATGCCCGAGGCCGAGCGGCAGGAGGCGGCGCTGGCGGCGCTCGACAGCGAGGCGCCGGGCGACCTCATGGTGCGGTGGAACCTGCACCGGGGCTTCCTCTATCAGGCCGCCAAGCAGCGCTACGAGCCGTTCGACAAGCTGGTCGACGAGGACCCCGAGACCCGCCGGATGCTCGCCCGGATGGCCGCCAAGGCCTTCAAGGCCGGCCGCAGGGTGTGGATCACCGCCAACAACAAAGCCGAAGGCTCGGCGCCGCTGTCTTTGGCCAAGTTGGCTGAGGAAATCGCCAACAATTTGCAGTCATAGCGTCCCGCGTCCCGCCGATTGAACCAGAATCCCAACGGGGGTGTGACGCAGGATCTGGGACGAATCGCCTAAAACCCTTATGGAATAGGCCTCAGAGCCGTCCCAGCCCGTTGGAACGTGGCACGAAACAGGGTTGCTTTTCG
>DASXQC010000572.1:0-2558 GCA_036493235.1 Reyranella sp. | reverse complement strand
TTGTCTTTCGGGGGTACGGTCATGGTTTCCCTCCGTCCTGCCATCGAGGTGAGGCTGGCATTAGATTGTGGCGCATTGCGGACGGGGGGTGAACAAAATATGGCTGCCACAGCACAGATAATCGGTCACCTGGCGCGCCCGACTTCGCGCTGCCCTCGGGAGAGCCTCGCCTGGCGGCCGGGGATTCGTTCATGAATACCCCGACCGCTGCCTGGGAAACGCGTAAGCTGCTACGCGCGGCGCGTGTCGGCACGCTGGCGACCGCCGCGGAAGGGCAGCCATTCGCCTCCTTGGTCACACCAGCCTGCGCGCCCGATTTGTCCCTCCTATTGCTGTTGTCCGAGCTCTCCGAGCACACGCGCCATCTGCGCGTCGAGCCGCGCTGTTCGGTGCTGGTTGTGGGTGCGCAGGCGGACAACAATCCGCAAACGATCCCACGCGTTACAGTGACGGGCATAGCCGAGGTCGCGGATGACGCGGCCCTGAAGCGGCGCTATCTGGCGGTGCATCCCTACGCGTCGCTGTATGCAGATTTCGGCGATTTCGCGCTTTGGAGGATCAGTCCGGCGAACGGCCTGTATGTGGGTGGGTTTGGCCGGGCCGCCAGGCTGGGTGCGGCGAACCTGACGCCGGAGCCGCGGGCCGTCGCCGCGATTGACGCCGAAGCATCCAAGATCATCGCCCGTTGTAACGCGGAACATGCGGCTGCGCTGGCGCTCATCGGCGGTCGGCCAGGCGATTGGCAAATGGTCGCCGTCGATGTGGATGGCTGCGATCTGGCGCAGGGCGAGCAAGTTGTCCGGGTCCATTGGTCAGCGCCGGTGGCCGACATGGGCGGCATTCGCGCTGAGCTGGCCGGACTGGCGCGCGCCGCCAGGGCTGGTTAGCGTTGGCAGAACAAGAGGAGACACACCGTGCTCAAGCTGGGTTACAAGGCGTCCGCCGAGCAGTTCGCTCCGTCGAAGCTGCTGGCGTTCTCGGTGCTGGCCGAGCAGGTGGGCTTCGACTCGGTATTCATCAGCGACCACTTCCAACCCTGGAAACACACCGACGGGCACGCGCCCAACGCGCTCGCATGGCTTGGGGCGCTGGGGGCGTCTACTCAGCGCGTCGTAATGGGTACGTCGGTCTTGACGCCGACCTTTCGTTACCACCCGTCCATTGTGGCGCAGGCATTCGGCACGCTGGGAGCCATGTTTCCCAATCGCGTCGTACTCGGCGTCGGCACTGGCGAAGGGCTGAACGAGGTGCCCTCCACAGGTATGGCCTGGCCCGAGACCCGGGAACGCTTCGCTCGCCTGCGCGAGGCATGCCAGCTGATCCGCAAACTTTGGACCGATGATCGTGTGTCGTTCGAGGGCCAGTATTACCGGACCGAGAAAGCGACCGTCTACGACAAGCCGGACGATCCTGTGCCGATCTATGTCGCCGCGGCTGGGCCCCAGGTAGCGAAGTACGCCGGCCGTTCGGCCCAGGGTTTCATCTGCACTTCCGGCAAGGCGTGGAAACTGTATACCGAAACCCTGCTGCCGAACGTCGAGGAAGGGCTGAAGCTGGCGTCCAATCCGCCGACTGAGTACGACCGGATGATCGAGATGAAGGTGTCGTTCGACACCGACCGTGAGCGCGCGATGCAGGACACGCGTCACTGGGCTGCGCTTGCACTCACGCCCGAGGAGAAGGTGTCGGTCGAGGACCCGATTGAGATGGAGCGCCTTTCCGCCGCACTGCCGGTCGAACGCGCCGCCAGCCGCTGGATCGTGTCGACCGACCCTGATGAGCACATTGAGAAAGTCCGCCCGTACGTGGAAATGGGATTCCGTCACTTGGTGTTTCACGCGCCCGGCCCTGATCAGGAGCGGTTCCTGGGGCTCTATGGTGAGCAGGTGCTGCCCAGGCTGCGCCGGCACTTCGACTAGCTTGCTTTGCACGCGTAAGCCGTGAGCTCCGCCCTCGAACTGACAGCGCTGCGCGACATCCCGATGGTGCGTGAGGGCGACGACATCGCCGCCTTGATCGTCGCCGCACTGGGACCAAAGGAGCTGCGCACGGGCGACATTATCGTCGTGGCGCAGAAGGTCGTCTCCAAAGCCGAAGGACGCACGGTCGATCTGGCGACCGTGACGCCCTCGGCCGAGGCGACGAAGCTCGCAGCGGACGTCGGCAAGGACCCGAGGCTGGTCGAAGTGATCCTGTCGGAGTCCATGCGCGTCGTACGGTCGCGCCCCAATCTGATCATCGTGCAGCATCGGCTTGGGTTTGTGATGGCCAACGCGGGTGTCGATCAGTCGAACGTGGCTCCGGCGGATGGTGTGCATCGTGTACTGCTGCTGCCGCGTGATCCTGACGCTTCGGCCGAGGCACTACGTCGGGCGTTGTGGCAGCGCTGCCGCGCAGAGATCGGCGTCATCATCAGTGACAGCTTCGGTCGCGCCTGGCGCCGCGGCACCTGCGGCATCGCCATCGGTGCGGCAGGGTTGCCGAGCCTGGTGGATCTGCGGGGTCAGCCGGACCTGTTCGGCCGCACGCTGGAGGTCAGCATCATCGGCTTTGCCGAT
>DASXQC010000571.1:0-5978 GCA_036493235.1 Reyranella sp. | reverse complement strand
CTCAAGGCGCATCCGCTCTCGTCGGGCAAGCTCGGCGCGACCGGCTTCTGCTGGGGTGGCGGAACGACGAACTATCTCGCCGTGATGCTGGGCCCGGATCTCAAGGCCGCGGCGCCGTTCTACGGCGCGGCGCCTGCCGCGACGGCGGTGCCCGACATCAAGGCGCAGCTGGTGATCCACTATGCCCAGAACGATGAGCGCATCGATTCGATGTGGCCGGACTACGAGAAGGCGCTGAAGGCTGCCAACGTAACCTACGAGCAGTACACCTATCCCGGCACGCAGCACGGCTTCCACAACAACTCGACGCCTCGCTACAAGGAAGACGCTGCCAAGCTCGCCTGGGAGCGCACCATCGGCCTCTTCAAGAAGACCCTCGCGTAAGGCAGTCGTGTGAAGATCGTCTATTCCGACAAGCACGCCGCGCACGATCCGCAGACCTTTTTCGTGCGCGGCATCAATCGCCCCGCCGCCGAACAGCCCGAGCGCGCCACGCGGCTGCTCGATGCCGCGACCGAGGCCGGCCACAAGGTTGTCGCGCCGCGCGGTTATGGTAGCGCGCCGGCCACGACGATCCACACACCCGAGTATCTCGACTTCCTGCAGACCGCCGCGCGCGACTGGGCGCAGCTCGCCAATGCCTCGGCCGAGGTCGTGCCCAACGTCCATCCGTCGCGCTATCCCGCGACCTACCCGAAGATTTTGGTCGGCCGCGCCGGCTGGCATCAGACCGATCTGGCCTGCCCGATCGGGCCGGGCACGTGGGACGCAGCACTCGCCGCGAGCGAGGTCGCGACGACAGCTGCTGATTTAGTGCTCGAGGGCGCGCGCGAGGCCTATGCGCTCTGCCGGCCGCCTGGCCATCACGCCTACGCCGACATGGCGGGCGGCTTCTGCTACCTCAACAACACCGCGATCGCCGCCCAGCGGCTGCGCAGCAAGCACCAGCGCGTCGCCATCCTCGATGTCGACGTCCATCACGGCAACGGCACGCAGGGCATCTTCTGGGAGCGCGCCGACGTGCTCACCATCTCGATCCACGCCGATCCAGCGAACTACTACCCCTACTTCTGGGGTCATGCGCACGAGAATGGCGCGGGCGCCGGTGCAGGCTTCAACCTCAACCTGCCGCAACCGATCGGCTCGCCCGATGCGCCGTGGCTCGCCGCCGGCGACAAAGCGATCGCACGCATCGCGGCGTTCGCACCGACGGCATTGGTCGTGGCACTCGGCCTCGATGCCAGCGAGAGCGATCCATTGCAGGGCCTCAAGATCACCGCTGCCGGCTTCAACGCGATGGGCGGCAAGATCGCCGCGCTCGGCCTGCCGACAGTGCTCGTGCAGGAGGGCGGCTATCTCAGCGACGACCTCGGCGCCAACCTGGTGCAGTTCCTCGCCGGCTTCGGATAAGGTTTCCGCCGGGATGGCCTGGAGGACCGTACATGGCTGGCACCGGCGCTGATCTGATCGTCGAAACCCTCGAAGCGGCCGGTGTGAGGCGCATCTACGGCGTCGCAGGCGATTCGCTGAACGGCATCACCGATTCCTTGCGCCGAAGCCGATCGATCGAATGGGTGCACATGCGCCACGAGGAGGCCGGCGCCTTCGCCGCCGGCGCCGAGGCGCACCTCACCGGCAAAATCGCGGTCTGCGCCGGCAGCTGCGGCCCGGGCAACCTGCACCTCATCAACGGCCTGTTCGACTGCCAGCGTAGTCGCGTGCCGGTGCTGGCGATCGCTGCCCACATCCCGAGCGCGGAGATCGGCAGCCAGTATTTCCAGGCGACCCATCCCGAGACCTTGTTCGCCGAGTGTGCGCACTATGTCGAGCTGGTCTCCAACATCGAGCACCTGCCGCGCATCCTCGAACGGGCGATCCGCGTCGCTGTCGGCGAGCGTGGCGTCGCCGTGGTGGTGATCCCGGGCGACATCGCGCTGAAGACCACCGAGGCGCCGACGCCCCGATGGACCATACCCAACCCGCCGATCGTGCGCCCGGGCGATGCCGATCTCGCGGCGCTGGCGTCGCTGCTCGATGCCGGCAGCAAGGTCGCCATGATGTGCGGCGCGGGCTGCGCCGGCGCGCATGCCGAGATCATCGCGCTGGCCGACGCGCTCGGCGCGCCGATCGTCCATTCGCTGCGCGGCAAGGAGCATGTCGAGTACGACAATCCGTTCGATGTCGGCATGACCGGCCTGATCGGCTTCGCCTCGGGCTACGCCGCGATGAAGGAATGCGACACGCTGCTGCTGCTCGGCACGGACTTTCCCTACCGGCAGTTCTACCCGGAGAGGGCACGCATCGTGCAGATCGATATCCGGGCCGAGAGTCTCGGCAACCGCACGCATGTCGACATCGGCGTGTTGGGCGATGTCGGCACCACAGTCAAAGCCTTGCTGCCGCTGGTCCGCCGCAAGGCCGACCGCTCCTTCCTCGATGCAGCGACAGCGCATTATCGTCAGGCGCGCGCCGACCTCGACAAGCTGGCCGAGGGTAGGCCGAGCGGCGGCAAGATCCATCCGCAGTATCTCTACCGGCTGGTCAGCGAGATCGCGGCCGACGATGCCGTCTTCACCTGCGATGTCGGCACGCCCTGCGTCTGGAGCGCGCGCTATCTCAAGATGAACGGCAAGCGCCGCCTGGTCGGCTCGTTCAATCACGGCTCGATGGCCAACGCCATGCTGCAGGCGATCGGGGCGCAGGCCTCGCATCCCGGCCGCCAGGTCATCTCGATGTCGGGCGACGGCGGCTTCACCATGATGATGGGCGATTTCATCACGCTCACCCAGATGGGCCTGCCTGTGAAGGTAATCGTGCTGAACAACGGCACCTTGGGTTTCGTCGAGCTGGAGATGAAGGCGTCGGGCTTCCTCGACACCGCGGTGGCGCTCAAGAACCCGAACTTCGCCGCGATGGCCGAGGCGATGGGCATCAAGGCGATCCGCATCGGGGAGCCGCAGAAGCTCGATCAAGCGATCCGCGAAGTGCTGGCGCACGGGGGCCCCGCCCTGCTCGACGTGGTGAGCGCGCGCCAGGAACTCGCCATGCCGCCCCGGACGACGCTCGAACAGGTGACGAACTTCGGCCTGTTCACGCTGCGCGCGGTGATGGACGGCCGCGCGAGCCAGTTGATCGACCTCGCGCGGACGAATCTGCGGATTTAGGCCTTTTTCGCGTGCGGCGTGCCGAGATAAGGGAAGGCCTTCAACGTGTCGGTGTGCGGCTTCAGGCCGTCGGGCGGGCACTCGCCTTTCGTGAGGAAGGCCAGCCGATGGTTGATCACGTCATCGGTGAAGACCCGGCCGTTGGGATATTGCGCCGGCTGCCGAGGATCGAAGTTCAGCATGTCGGGCAGCAGGGCGTGGGCGTCGATCGCGGCGATCGCCTCCTCGCGCGTGTAGTTGCCGGTGTGGCCGAGCAGGTGGATGAACAACTCCAGCCAGCGCGTGCGGTCGTTGACCGGCTCGCTGGCGTTGTATTCCTCCTTGGTGTCATCGGTGTTGAAGAAGCTCGACACCGACGGATGACCGGCACGATCGACATGGAGCAGCTGGCCGTCGCGGCGCAGGCTGCAACGGCCCCAGATGCGTGCGACCTGGCCGCCAAGCTCGCGGGTCGGCAACTCCACCGCCGTCGAGAACACGTTGGCCTCGGTGTTCGAATCAACGCCGGTCCATGGCGACTTGCCGGGGACCACGTGCGGTTCGGTGAAGTTGCGCTTGCCGCGGATGTCGAACAGATTCTTGATGCCGTCGAAATCGAAGAAGAAGGCGTCGCTTCGCGTTCCCCAGAAGAACGTGTAGTCGCCCGCCTTGACGATGTTCGGCTGACTGCCGAACGAGACCGCCGCATCCGAGACGATCCTGGTCCCCACCGGCTCCGGCGAGCGCGCCTCGGCTCCCTTGGCCAGGTAGACACTGGCGCTCTGCTTGCCGTCCTTCACCGGCGAGAACACGTAAGTAAAGGCAATGTCAGTCAGGAAATCGCCGTCGGTGTCGATGTTGACCCGATAGAGCGCATCCGGATGAAAGCCATCAGCCGACGGATTGGCGTTGAGGATGATCGCCATCCGCGCCGGGTCGGCCGGCGACTGGAAGGCATAAAGATCGCAGAGATCGAGCCGTTGATCGCCCATCGGCGGGCCGAGGCTCAATCCGGTGAAATGGTTCGACATCCGCCACTCCTTGGTTCGGGAAGTCACACCCTTTCGCCCCATCCGAGGCTAGGCTTCGAAGTTTTACAATTCAAGATTGCAGGATGACGACACTCCGGCTTTCGGGCGTCGAAATGGGCCACTAGCCAGCGCTTCCAGCCGGCCTGTAAAGTGGTCTGACCACGGCATGACCACGATAGAAGTCACCAAGCCGGATCCGGAGGAAACGCAGAGCGGCGCGGCGCGCGTGCTCACCTTCTTCCGCGACCGTCTGCTGTCCGGCGAGCTCAAGGCCGGCGACCGGCTGCTGCCCGAGCGCGAGCTGGCGTTGGCGCTCGACGTCAGCCGGCCGGTGCTGCGCGAGGCGCTGCGCTCGCTCGCCATGCTCGGCCTGCTCGACATCCAGCACGGCCGTGGCGCCTTCGTGAGAGGCGCCGACGCCTCCGTCCTGGGCCAGGCGCTGACGCTCTGCCTCGCGCCCGAGCCCAACATCCTCGACGACGTGCTGCAGGCGCGCATCGCCATCGAATGCCAGGCGATACGCCTCGCCTGCGAACGCGCCAGCGAACGCGACCTCCAGACAATCGCTGGCACGCTCGACACGCTGGTCGATTCGCTCGACGACCCCGAGCGCGGCGGCAACGCCGACTACGCCTTCCATCTCGCTATCGTGAGAGCGAGCGGAAGCGCCTCGCTGATGAAGATATACGAGGCGATCTCGCCGCTCCTCATGCGCTCCCACGTCGAGCGTCGGCGCGATACCTTCCGCGAGCCCGCCATCACCTCGGGCCTGGTCGACGCCCACCGCCGCGTGTTCCTGTCGCTCGCCAACCGCGATCCCGACGCGGCCGAAGCCGGCCTGCGCGACCACTTCGAGATCGGCAACGAGTTGCGCCGCCGCAACCTGATCTCCGCCTACCAGCCCCCTGCCCAGCCCAAGAGGAAACGCTCATGAAGCTCGTCGTCGGCTCCGACCATGCCGGCTTTCCGATGAAAGCCGAGATCCTCGCCTTCCTGAAGGAGAAGGGCCACGAGGTGCTCGATGTCGGCTCCTACGATCCCAACCCGGTCGACTTCCCCGACATCGCGCGCCAGGTCGCGGCCGCGATCACCTCGGGCAAGGCCGAGCGCGCGCTGATGATCTGCGGCACCGGCGTCGGTGCCTCGATCGGCGCCAACAAGATGAAAGGTATCCGGGCCGCGGTCGGCCACGACGTGCATTCGGCGCATCAATGCGTCGAGCACGACGACGTCAACGTCCTGTGCATCGGCGCGCAGATCGTCGGCCCCTGGCTCGCCCGGGACCTGATCGCCGCCTACCTCGACGCCAAGTTCTCGACGGCGGAGGAATTCCGCCGCCGTGTCGCCAAGCTCGCCGACATGGATGCGGGCCGATAGAGTTTTCAAGGAGGAGGAAACGATGAAGACCACCCTGACAGCGCTTGCCGTCGCGCTCGCCACGATGATCGGCGTGAGCCACGTCGCGAACGCGGACGCGCTCGACGACATCAAGAAATCCGGCACGATCCGCATCGCCATCGATCTCGGCGTGCCGCCCTACGGCATGACCGACGCGCAGATGAAGCCAACCGGCCTCGACGTCGAGGCGGCCGAGATGCTGGCCAAGGACTGGGGCCTGCAGTTCGAGCACGTGTCGACCACCGGCGCCTCGCGCATCCCGGCGCTGCAGACCGGCAAGGCGGACTTGGTTATCTCGACACTCTCGATCACGCCCGAGCGCGCCAAGGTGATCGACTTCTCCAAGGGCTATGCGGTTCTCCGCACCGTGGTCGCCGCCACCAAGGGCCAGAACATCAGCAAGATG
>DASXQC010000570.1:0-3566 GCA_036493235.1 Reyranella sp. | reverse complement strand
TGGCGAGGTGCCGCATCGCTTTCTTGAGGTTGGCCGAGTCGAGGACGATTTGTGCCATGGGCTTGGCTATAACGGGTGGCGATGGACGTCGTCACGCGTTTTGCCCCCAGCCCGACCGGCGAGCTGCACCTCGGCCACGCTTATTCTGCGCGCATCGCGTGGGCCAGGGCGCGGGAAACGGATGGACAGTTCCTGCTGCGCATCGAAGACATCGACATCCGACGCAGCCGGCGCGAGTTCGATGCGGCGATCCGCGAGGACCTGCACTGGCTGGGCCTCGACTGGGACGGTGAGGTGCGGCGGCAGTCCGAGCATTTCGCCGACTACGGTCGCGCGCTCGACGTGCTCGATGCGCGGGGCCTGATCTACCCCTGCTTCTGCACCCGCGCCGACATTGCCGCCGCAACCGATGCGCCACACGGACCCGATGGACCTCTTTACCCCGGCACCTGCCGTCACCTGCCGCGCGCCGAGCGACGCGAGCGGCTGGCGGCGGGCGAAGAGCATTGCCTGCGACTCGATGCTGAGAAGGCAGCGGGCGAGGCGGGGCCTTACGATTTCTTCGACGAGACGCGCGGGACGATCGACGGCCAGCCGTTGCTGTTCGGCGACGTCGTGCTGGCGCGCAAGGACACGCCGACCAGCTATCACCTCTCGGTCACCGTCGACGATCACCTGCAGGACGTGACCCTGGTGACGCGCGGCGAGGATCTGCTGCCGTCGACGCATGTGCACGGCCTGCTGCAGCGCCTGCTCGGTTACGAGACCCCGCGCTACGCCCACCACAAGCTGCTGACCGATGCCGACGGCCGCCGCTTCGCCAAGCGCGACAGGTCGCTCACCCTTCGTGCGCTCCGGGACAGCGGGATCACGCCGGCGCAGGTCTTCAGCCTGATCGAGGGACAGGATGCTGTTGCGCCCCCTCCGGCGTGACGAGCTGCCGGTGCCCGCGGCACGGCTGGCGCGCTGGTTGATCGGCAAGACCCTCATTCGTCAAACGCCGGCCGGCCGGATGATCGGACGCATCGTCGAGACCGAGGCCTATGTGGTGGGCGACGCGAGCGGCCATGCCTATCGCGGTAAGACCAACCGCAATGCGTCGCTGTTCCTCGAGCCGGGGCACGCCTATGTATACTTCGTCTATGGCTGCTGGTTCTCCCTCAACGTCAGCGCCGGCCGCACGGGCGTTGGCAGCGGGGTTCTCCTGCGCGCGCTCGAGCCCCTGGAAGGCCTGGACCTGATGGTGGCCAACCGGCCCGTGTCGCGGCCGACCGATCTCGCACGCGGGCCAGGCCGCCTCGCCACCGCGCTCGGCATTACCCGGGAGCAGGACGGGTTAGACCTCTGCGCCGGTGGCGGTTCGCTCTGGCTAGCCGAAGCCGTGCGCAAGCGCGGCCGCATTGGCGTAGGCCCCCGCATCGGAATCAGCCTGGAGACCCATCGCCCGTTGCGATTTTTCGAGTTGGGCAATCCCAGTGTCAGCGGTCCCCGGTCGAGGGCACGCTAGGGGCTCTGGCTCGCGACGCCGAGGCGTCCTAACGTGCGGTCATGGACAGACAGGAAGAGCTGGCCGTCGGGAGGCGGCTGATCGGCCATATCGACGGCCGTACCACCGACCTCGCGGACGCGCTGTTCCGCAACAAGACCGTCAACTATTCCTGCCGCGAGCGGGCGGCGCTGGAGCGCGAGCGACTGTTTCGCTCGATGCCGATTTTCATGGGCCTGTCGACGCGGCTGCCCAAGCCTGGCGACTACGTGACCGAAGACGTGGCCGGCATGCCGGTGCTGCTGACGCGCGGCGCCGACGGAGAGGTGCGGGCGTTCGCCAACATCTGCCGCCATCGCGGTGCGCCGGTCGCGTCGGGCTGCGGCAATGCCCGCGCCTTCACCTGCCCCTATCACGGCTGGACCTACGATTCTGCCGGCAAGCTGCTCGGCACGACCGACAAGGTGGGCTTCGCGGGACTCGATCTTGGCACGCATGGGCTGGTGCCACTGCCGGTGGCCGAGAAGCATGGCCTTCTCTACATCCGCGCGCAGCCGGGCGGCGAGGCGATCGACATCGATGCCGTCCTGGGTCCGATCGCGGGCGACCTCGCGGCGTTGAAGCCGGAGACCTATCCGCTTTATTCGACCGACAAGGTGACGCCGCGCATCAACTGGAAGTTCGCGATCGACACCTTTCTCGAGGGCTATCACATCCCGCACCTGCACCGGAAGACCATCGCGCCGTACTTCGTCGGCAATGTCGGCGTATTCAAGAGCGGCGGGCTGAACGGGCGACTGAGCGTGCCGAAGACCACGATCGACTCGCAGCGCGCCGTGGCGGAGAACGAGCGCGACTATCAGCGGCACGTCGTGTCGATCTACCAGCTGTTCCCGAATGCACTGCTGATCTGGCAGCTCGACCACATCGAGATCTGGCGCGCCTTCCCCGATCGCGATGATCCCAGCCGCTGCGAAGTGGAGATGACGATCTACAAGCCCGAGGCCTCGACGCGGCCGGAGTCCTACTGGGAGAAGAACCGTGACATCGCCATCCGCACCGTGATGGACGAGGACTTCCCGCTCGGCGAGCGCATGCAGATCGGCTTCGAATCGGGCGCCACCGAGGAGGTGATCTACGGCCGCAACGAGCCGTCGCTGGTCCACTTTCATCGCTCGATCCGCAACGCCCTAGGAGTCGCCGCGTGAGCCAACGCACCAAGCCGCCCTTCCGCGCCGACCAGGTCGGCAGCCTGCTGCGCTCTGCGCCCGTAAAGGAAGCGCGCACCAAACGGCTGGCGAACGAGATCACGCCGGCGCAGTTGAAGGCGGTCGAGGACGAGGAGATCCGGAAGCTCGTCGCCAGGCAGGAGGCGATCGGCCTGCAGGCGGTGACCGACGGCGAGTTCCGCCGTTCGTGGTGGCACTACGATTTCCTGAGCAAGCTCGACGGCGTCGAGCTGGTGAGTATCGCCCACGGCCTGCAGTTCCACGGCACGCAGACCAAGGCCGAGGGGCTGCACGTCCACGGCAAGATCGATTTCTCGCCGTCGCATCCGATGATCGAGCACTTCAAGTTCCTGAAGTCGGTCGCCAAGGCCGTGCCGAAGATGACCATCCCGTCGGCGACGGCCCTGCATTTCCGCGGTGGCCGGCAGGCGATCGAGAAGTCGATCTATCCCGAGATGGAGGAATTCTTCGCCGATCTCGGCAAGGCCTACGCGAAAGCCGTGCGCGCGTTCGGTGAGGCGGGCTGTACCTACCTGCAACTAGACGAAGTCTTCGTCGCCTATCTCTGCGACGAGGCCCAGCGCCAGATGCTGCGCGACCGCGGCGAGGATCCCGACAGGCTGCTGCACGTCTATGCCGATCTGGTCAACGCCGCCTGCGCTGGCCGCACGCCCGGCATGACCATCAGCATGCATCTCTGCCGCGGCAATTTCCGCTCGACCTGGATGGCCGAGGGCGGCTACGAGCGCGTCGCCGACATCCTGTTCAACGGCATGAACGTCGACGCCTATTTCATGGAGTACGACACCGAGCGCGCCGGCGGCTTCGAGCCCTTGCGCTTCCTGCCGAAG
>DASXQC010000569.1:0-2489 GCA_036493235.1 Reyranella sp. | reverse complement strand
CGGCAGGCGGCGCGCGAGATTGGTCTTGAACTTCTCGACCAGGACCGGCATGCCCTCCTTGCGCCGGCGCTTGTGGCCGATCGGGTATTCGCACACCACTTCCTTCAGCTTCGTGCGGTCCTTGAACTCGACGGTAAGCGCATTGGCGATCGAGCGTTTCTTCGGGTCGTGGTAATCGCGGCTGAACTTCTTGTCCTCGACGCAGATGATTTTGTCTCTCAGCCGATCGATGCGCGCATCCTTTGCGACGCCGTCCTCGTAATCCGCTGCCGTCAGGCGGCCGAAGAGGAGCGGCACGGCCACCATGTACTGAATGCAATGGTCCCGATCCGCCGGGTTGTTGAGCGGCCCCTTCTTGTCGATGATGCGGATTGCCGCCTCGTGTGTGCGGATGGTGATTTTCTTGATCTGGTCGATCCTGTTCCTCACCAGGGGATGCAGCTGCATTGCGCATTCCACGGCCGTCTGCGAGTGGAACTCCGCAGGGAACGAGATCTTGAAGAGGATGTTCTCCATCACGTAGCTGCCGAACTTGCGCTGGAACTTGAATTCCTTGCCCTTGAAGAGGACGTCGTAGAAGCCCCAGCCCTTGGCGGTCAGCACCGACGGGTAGCCCATCTCCCCGGTCTTGCTTATCAAAGCCAAACGCACCGCACGAGATGTCGCATCTCCCGCAGCCCAGCTTTTGCGGGAGCCGGTGTTCGGCGCGTGGCGATAGGTCCGCAGCGACTGGCCGTCGACCCAGGCCTGCGAGATCGCATTGACGATCTGATCGTAGGTGCAGCCCAGCATGTGCGCGACCACTGCGGTCGAGGCCACCTTGACCAGCACGACATGGTCGAGCCCCACGCGGTTGAAGCTGTTCTCGAGCGCGAGCACGCCCTGGATCTCGTGGGCCTTGATCATCGCGGTCAGAACGTCCTTCATCAGGACCGGTTCGTTCTGATTCCTGGCGATCCAGTCCGCGGTCGCCAGGATCCCGCCGAGGTTGTCTGACGGATGGCCCCATTCGGCAGCCAGCCAAGTGTCGTTGAAGTCCAGCCAGCGGATCATCGCGCCGATGTTGAACGCGGCCTGCACCGGGTCGAGCTGGAACGCGGTGCCGGGCACCTTGGCGCCTTTCGGCGTCACCGTCCCAGGGTCGATGGGCCCGAGCAGCTTGGTGCACGCCGGGTATTCGAGCGCCTCCAGGCCGCAGCCGAGCGTGTCCATCAGGCAATAGCGCGCCGTATCGTAGGCTGCGGCGCTCTTGACCTGGTACCTGGCGGCGTAATCGGCGATGAGAGTCAGGACTTTGTCCGGCTTGGGCCGGACGTTGGAGAGGTGCGAAGACATTCGTTTCTAGAAGAGATTCGGCAGGAGATGCTCGTTGTGCAGGATCTCGATCAGCCGCCACAGGGCGAAAGCCCACAGGAACCACATCGCGTCGAGGATGGCTCTGCGCATCTGCCGCGGCGGCACGCTGATCGCGGCCGGCTCGCGGTAGAGCGCGAAGTCGGGGATCCAGCGCGGCACGCGCGCGCAGTAGTCGCGATAGCGCTCGCCGAAGATGCGAGTCAGGTTGGCTTCTTCCTCGGCCACCACCGCCGGGTAGGCGAGGGCGAAGACCACGCCGATGAGGATCGCGAGCAGCGGCTGCTGGACCGCGAATCCCAGGCCGACAGCGCCGACGAAGCTGCCCGCGTACAGCGGATTGCGCACCGTCGAGTACGGCCCGTCGGCGGCGAGCTCGCCGTTCTTGGTGCCGGCGATGAACAGCTCGCACCAGATGCGCCACAGCGTCGCGACGACGACCAGCGCGTAGCCGAATACTTCGCAGAAGTCGGCCAGCCACTGCGGTGCACGGCCGAAGCCGGAGAGCCGGCCGGGCGGCGTCAGCAGGATGACTGCCAGCACGACCGCCACGACCGCGCGCGACCATGCGATGCGGTGGTGGGCGAAGTGGCGGGCGAGGACGCTCACTCACCGCCCTTCAGCGTCGTGTTGTCGTCCAGGCCGAAGGTGTACTCGGCGCCGCCGCTGGGCTCGAAGGTGGCTTCGTTGCCGCCGGCCTTGGGCGCGTGCCGCATCGAAGGCGTGGGCGAGCGATCGGCGGGCGTCTTGTCCCACCAGATGGCGCGGCCCTTCTTCTGCGACTCGACTTCCTCGGGATGCTGCTTGAGGTACTCGCGCATGAACTTCGTCAGGTCCGATTCGTACATGTCTACCTCTTTTCGATCGGTACCCAGGGGCGGTTCTCCGGGCCGGTGTAGTTGGCGGCCGGGCGGATGATCTTGCCGTCGATGCGCTGCTCGACGACGTGCGCCGACCAGCCGCTGGTGCGCGACAGCACGAACAGCGGCGTGAAATGCAGCGTCGGCACGCCCATGCGGCTGTAGGACACGGCGCTGTACCAGTCGAGGTTGGCGAACATCTTTTTCTCCGCCCACATCACCGATTCGATGCGGTCGGCGACCCGGTACTGCACCATGTTCTCCTGCTCTTTCGAC
>DASXQC010000568.1:0-3602 GCA_036493235.1 Reyranella sp. | reverse complement strand
ATCGAGGTACTCGCAGATCACCGGCGAGTCGAAGAGATCCATGCCCTTCACCGACAGAGCCGGGATCTTGCCGATCGGATTGTGCTTGTCGACGTCGGCATTGGGCGCGACCGGCGTCAGCGCGACGTTGACCATCTCGATCTTCTTGTCGAGCCTGGTCTCCAGCGCGAGCGCCCGCACCTTCCGCGCATAAGGCGATGAAGGCGAATAGTAGAGCTTCATCTTGGCCATGGTCGTCCCCCTAGGCGGCGATCTTCGGGATATCGGTGTCGTTGAGCCGGACCTTGCGCGCGACCTCCAGCAGCTGCTGCCAGGTCGTCGTATCGATCGGTACGCCATTCTTCTCGCGGTCGACCTTGCGCGCGCGCTCGGGCTCGCCGGGCGCCAGCACCTCTTTCACGCCGGGCTGGGGCTTGGCCGACTTCACCCAGGTGATGAAGGTCTCGACCTCGTCCTCGAAGAACGCCGTGCCGCCCATCGCCTCGGGATCGATGATCACCGAGAGCATGTTGTTGATGATGTCGTGGCCGTCCTTCTTGATGGTGCGCGGGCTGTGCGTGCGGCCGCCGGTCAGCGCGCCGGCCAGCAGGTCGCAGATCACCGCCAGGCCGCCGCCCTTGTGCATGCCGAACGGCAGGATGGCGCCGAACGGCGCGTTGTACATCACGCCCGGCTCGGTGGTCGGCTTGCCGTCGGCGTCGATCAGCAGGCCCTCGTCCATTTGCACCTTCTTGTTGTTGGCAACGCGCACCTTGCCCATCGCCACCTGGCTGGTGGCGAAGTCGAGCACGATCGGCTCCTTGCCCTTGCGCGGGATGGCGGTGCAATAGGGATTGGTGGTGAAACGGGGCTCCGCACCGCCGAAAGGGGCCACAAGGGACTTGTGCCCGTGCACGTTCACCCAGTGGGTGGAGACCATGCCGGCACGCGCGCATTGCTCGGCCCAATGACCGATGCGCCCGATGTGATGGGAATTGGTGAGGCCGACGACACAGACGCCGTGCTTCTTCGCGCGCTCGATGCCGAAATCCATCGTCTCCTTCGCGATCACCTGGCCGTAGCCGGCTCCCCCGTCGATCACGATGACGGCACCATTATCCTTCACGATCTTTGCATGATGGTTACGGACACAGGCGCCCGTCGTGGTGTTGCCGATGTAGGCCGGCATCATGCCCACGCCGTGGCTGTCGTGGCCGAACAGGTTGGCCAGCACCAGATGGTCTGCAACGAGGCGCGCCTCCTGCTCGGAGCTGCCGTCCGCACGGCAGATCGCCATGGTGAAGGCATGCAGCCGATCGGGCGCGACCCGGACTTCCCCAACTCCCTGTCCGTCGGCCATCTGGATACTCCCGTGAAACTGTTAAATCGGGGCGAAAGGTTCCCCGCCGTGACCAAGCTGTCAACTGAGAGCGGTCATCCGGCCCGAGCGCCGGTCTGCCGGTCGCTCGGCCCCGGTCAACCGGCGTCTTTTGCCGGAATTGGGCGGATAAACCACATTTATCAACGGGCTAACGTGGTACCAAAGGGCCATGCGGGGTCTCTTCCGTCTCGCCTGCCTTCTGCTGGTGCTGGCAGGCGCGCCGCTGGCGTTGGCCCAGACCCAGCCGCCGCCACAGCGCCCCTTCTCCCAGCTGGTCGACCTGTGGACCCGTCAACTCGACCGCATCACGGCCCGGATCGATCAGCCTGGCATCATCGAGAGCGAGATCGATGCGTTGCGGGAGCAGACCTCCGACGTCCGCGCCGCCGCGCTGGCCGCCGCGCAACTGGCGCGCAACGACCTAGCCGACACCAAACGCCTACTGGCGCCCCTCCAGACCAAGCCCGGCGCCGACCAGCCGTCCGAGACCGATGCGGTCAAGGCCGAGCGCGAGCGGCTGACCGAGCAGGCGACGATCAGCGAAAGCCGCGTCAAGCAGTGCGAAGTGGTGATCGCCCGTGCCGACCAGCTGCTCGAGCGCATGACCAAGCTGCGCTCTCAGGTCGTGATGCAGACCCTGCTGCAGCGCAACGATTCGCCGGTCTCGGTCACCGTGTGGCGGAAGATTGGCCCCGAGATTTCCGAGTCCTCGCAACTGCTCACGGCGGCGTTCGCCGCCTGGGCGCGCGAAGGGTTGAGCGGCCTGCGCTCGGGCCAACAGGACCTGACGCCGCTCGCCTTCTGGGCGGCTCTGACCTTTGCGCTGTGGTGGGCCGGCCACTGGCTGCGCCGCCGCTTCGGCCGCGGCGACATGGCCGAGCCGATGCAGCGCGATCGCACTCTGGCCGCCGCGATCGACGGCGTCGGTCTCGTCCTGGTGCCGATCCTGGCGGTATGGCTGATCGGCCGGCTGCTGGCCGCGACCATGCCGCCGCCGCCGCTCGACACCCTGCTGTCGGAGTTCATCGTCCGGCTGATCACCGTCTTGCTGGTGGTCGGGCTCACCGCGACGGCGCTGGCGCCGCATCGGCCGGCGTGGCGCGTCCTGCCCTTCACCGACACGAGCGCACAGCAACTCTCCACGGCCCTGCGGCGCCTCCTGATCGTGGGGGTCCTGGTCGACTTCGTGTACATCGCGTTGCGGCAGGGCCGCGAGCACGACGCCATCGTTTCTGTCGGGTCGCTGGTGATCGCGACGATCGTCGCGGGCCTGACCTTGCCGGCGCTGGCGAACCGCGCATGGCAGGCACAGCGGCCGGTGGGCTCCGACGCGCCGCCGATGGTCGGCGGCACCTGGTGGTCGGTGCTGCGGCTCTTGATCAGCGTCGCCGTGCTGGCCTCGATCCCGATCGCGCTGGCGGGCTACTCGACCCTCGCCCAACACATCCATGCCGGGATCGCGGCGAGCTGCATGTGGGTGGCGTTCGCCCTGCTGGCACATCAGCTTGCCGGCGATCTGCTCGACGCAGTCGCTGCGCCCGACCTGCCGACCGGCCGGTGGGTGCGCGGGCGCTTCGGTCTGCCCGCCGACTTCGCGCTGCGCGGCCAGAACATCGTGCTGCTGCTGATCGACCTCGTGATCGTGTCACTGCTGGCGGTGGCGATCCCGGCGGCGTGGAGCGTCGACGTCGATTCTGTGTGGCGCGGCTTCGACCAGCTCGTGCAGGGTGTGCATATCGGCGGTGTCCGGATCTCCCTGGTCAACATCGGCTGGGCGATCGTGGCGTTCGGCATTGCCGCACTGCTGGCCCGGCTGATTCGCCGGATCGTGCGCGACCGGGTCATGCCGACGGTCGACGCGCCGATGCCGATCCGCCAATCGGTCGACGCCGCGTTGAATTACGTCGGCGTGATCGTCGCCATCCTGGTCGGCATCACCGCGCTCGGCATCGACTTCACCAACCTCGCGATTGTGCTGGGCGCGCTGTCGGTCGGTATTGGCCTCGGCCTCCAGAACATCGCCAACAACGTGATTTCGGGCATGGTGCTGCTGCTGGAGCGGCCGATCAAGGCCGGCGACTGGGTGTCGGTGTCGGGCCACGAGGGCTTCGTGCGGCGCATCAACATCCGCGCCACCGAGATCGAGACCTTCCAGCGCACCAGCGTGATCGTGCCCAACAGCGTCTTCCTGCAGAACCCGGTGATCAACCGCACCTACGCCGACACGTCGAGCCGCATCGAG
>DASXQC010000567.1:0-11488 GCA_036493235.1 Reyranella sp. | reverse complement strand
AGACCGGCGGCTACGCGACCGGCGGCATGGTGTCGGCGCCGAGCGTCAAGGTGATCATCGACGACATCATCGCCCTCTACGGCATCCTGCCGGGCGACTGGAGCAAGAAGACGCCGCTCGAGATCTCCTCGGTGCCGATGGTTGTGGCGCCCGCAGCGCCGGCCCCGGTGATGGCGGTGTCGGCGCACGGCGGCCGGCCGGAGCGCAAGGCCCTGCCGGCTGCCCGCAGCGGAGGACAGGCGGCGGTCGCCGGAGTGCGGCGCCTTGCGGTTGAGTGAGCTCATGGGCACGTCCGTCACGCCCCACGATCCTGTCGTGGCCGGCCTGACCCTCGACTCCCGCAAGGTCCAGCCCGGTTTCCTGTTCGCAGCGCTCGCCGGCTCCAAGGCCGACGGCGCCACCTTCGTCAGCGACGCCGTCAAGCGCGGCGCCACGGTGATCTTGACGGCATCAGATTCGGTTCTGCCGCCAATCGACAAAAACGTCATCGTCGTGCGCGACGACAATCCGCGCCGCCGCATTGCACTGATGGCGGCGACGTTTGCTGGCCCGCAGCCTGCGACCATCGCCGCCGTCACCGGCACCAATGGCAAGAGCTCGACTGTTCATTTTGCGCACCAGATCTGGGCGTCGTCTAGATTGAAAGCGGCGAGCGTGGGCACCCTAGGGATCGTCTCGCCCGGCTTCACCCGCGAGGCCGGCCTCACCACGCCCGATCCGGTGCAACTCCATGCCGACCTCGCGACGCTGGCGCGCGAGGGCGTGACGCATCTCGCGATCGAAGCGTCGAGCCATGGCCTCGACCAGCACCGGCTCGACGGGCTCAAGCTGTCGGCGGCGGCCTTCACGAACCTGACGCGCGAGCATCTCGACTATCACCCGACGATGGACGCGTACTTCGCCGCCAAGGCACGCCTGTTCGAGGTGCTGCTGCCGGCCAGCGGCACCGCCGTGGTGAATGCCGACAGCGATCGCGCGGCTGCGCTCGGCGCGATCTGCGCCCGCCGCGGCGTGCGCTTCTGGACCTACGGTGCCAAGGGCCGCGAGCTGCGGCTGCTGGACGACCAGCCGACGCCGGCCGGCCAGCATCTGGTGGTCGAGGTGCTGGGTGCGCGCCACGAGGTCGAGCTGCCGCTGGTTGGCGGCTTCCAGGCCTCGAACGCCTTGGCAGCTCTTGGATTGGTCGTCGCGACGGGCGGCGATGCGGCGCGGGCGGTGGCGGCGCTGGGCACGCTGACGGGCGCACCGGGCCGGCTGCAGCTCGTGGCGCGCCACAGGACGGGCGCGCCTGTCTATGTCGATTACGCGCACAAGCCCGAGGCGCTGGAGACGGTGTTGTCGACCCTGCGGCCGTTCGCCAAGGGCAAGCTGGTCGTGGTGTTTGGCTGCGGCGGCGATCGCGACCGCGGCAAGCGGCCGGTGATGGGCGAGATCGCTACGCGCCTCGCCGACCTCACTCTGGTCACCGACGACAATCCCCGCAGCGAGGAGCCGGCGGCAATCCGCGCCGAAATCGTGCGCGGCATCCCGGCCGAGCGGAGGAACTGGACCGAGGTCCGCACCGATCGTCATGACGCCATCGCGCAAGGCATGGCGGCGCTCGGCTCGGCCGACGACCTGCTGCTGATCGCCGGCAAGGGCCACGAGACCGGCCAGACCATCAAGGGCGTGACCCACCATTTCGATGACGCCGAGGTGGCGCGGGAGCTCGCCGCCCCCGGGAAGGCGCAGCAGTGAGCGCGCTCTGGACCTCCGACGAGGTGGCACGCGCTTTGTCGCCGATCGCGATGTCGGCGCCGTTCGAGGCCAACGGAGTCACTTTCGACAGCCGCGCGGCGGCCGACGGCGACATCTTCTTTGCCCTTCCGGGCGAGACCACCGATGGCCATGCTTTCGTGGCCAACGCCCTGTCGCAGGGAGCGGCGGTGGCGGTCGTGTCGCGCGAGATGATGGGGGCAGCGGACAGGCTGATCCGCGTGCCCGACACCCTGAAGGCGCTGGTTGCGCTCGGCCGTGCCGGCCGCAAGCGCAGTGTGGCGCGGATCGCCTCGGTCACCGGCTCGGTCGGCAAGACCAGCACCAAGGACGCGCTGCGTGCCATCCTGTCGGCCCAGGCGCCGACCTCGGCCAGCACCGCGAGCTTCAACAACCATGTCGGCGTGCCGATCAGCCTGGGGCGCCTGCCGCGCGACGCCCGCTACGGCGTGTTCGAGATCGGCATGAACCATCCCGGCGAGATCGAGCCGCTAGCCCGCCTGGTCGAGGCGCATGTCGGCGTGATCACCAACGTCGAGGCGGCACATATTGGTCACATGGGCAGCGAGGAGGCGATCGCCGACGAGAAGGCCTGCCTGTTCGCCGGCATGCGGCCGGGCGCAGTGGCCGTGCTCAATCGCGACAACCGCCACTACGAACGGCTCGTGCAGCGTGCCCGCGCATTCGGGGTGACGAAGGTCATGGGCTTCGGCCGGCATGCGGCGGCCGAGGCGCGCCTGGTCGCGTGCCGCCTGCAGGATTCGGGCAGCGACGTCGAAGCCTTGATCGGTAACAGGCGGATCGAGTATCGGCTGGGCGCGGCCGGCGAACATTGGGTGCTGAACAGCCTGGCGGCGCTGGCCGCCGCCGAGGCGCTCGGCGCCGACCTGGCGCAGGCCGCGGCGACCCTGGCGACGGTGAAGGCCTTGCCGGGGCGTGGCGCGCGGCGGTGGCTCGAGTTCGGCTCTGGAAAAGTCGAGCTGCTGGACGAGAGCTACAACGCCAACCCTGCGTCGATGCGGGCGATGCTGGCGGTGCTGGCACGCACCGAGCCGGCGCCGGGCGGCCGTCGCCTGCTGGTGATGGGCGACATGCGCGAGCTGGGCGAGCATGCCGATATGCTGCATGCCGGCCTGGCGGATGCGGTCGCGGCAAGCGGGGCCTCACAGGTCTTCCTGTGCGGGCCGCATATGAAGGCGCTGTGGCACAAGCTCGCCGCGGCGCAGAAAGGCGTGCACCGGCCGGACTCGGCGGCGCTCGCAGGAGAAGTGGCGGGCGCGTTGCGGGCGGGCGACGTGATCGCGATCAAGGGCTCGTTGGGCTCAAAAATGAAGGCAGTCGTCGATGCCGTGGTGGCGGCAAGCGGCGGCGAAACGGGAAACTGAAGGATGTTTTACAATTTCGTCTACCCGCTCGCTGACGTCTTCAGCCCGTTCAATGTCTTTCGTTACATCACGTTCCGCTCGATCGCAGCGTTCCTGACCGCGCTGATCCTGAGCTTCCTGATTGGCGGCAGCCTGATCCGTTGGCTGCGCAGCAAGCAGGGCCAGGGCCAGCCGATCCGCGAGGACGGTCCGGCGTCGCACGTCGTCAGCAAGAAGGGCACGCCGACCATGGGCGGGCTCCTGATCCTGATCGCGCTGTCGGTCGCGACGCTCCTGTGGGCCGACCTCACCAACCGCTACGTCTGGTGCGTGCTCGGCATCACCATCACGTTCGGCGCGATCGGCCTGTGGGACGACTTTTTGAAGGTGACCAAGCGCAATCCCAAGGGCGTGCCGGGCAAGGTCAAGCTGGTACTGTCGATCCTGATCGCTGGGGGCGGCGCGTGGTTCATCGCCCAGGGCTCGCCGCCGGGCCTGCGCTACACGCTGGCGCTGCCGTTCCTGAAGGATGCGCTGGTGCCGCTCAGCATGACCGGCTTCCTGGGATTTTCGATCCTGGTGATCGTCGGCACCTCGAACGCGGTGAACCTGACCGACGGCCTCGACGGCCTGGCGATCGGCCCGGTGATCATGGCGGCCGGCGTATTCGCGCTGATCACCTACGTGGTCGGCAACGCCGTCTACACCAGCTACCTCTATGTCCATCACGTCCCGCGCTCGGGCGAGCTCGCGGTGCTCCTGTCGGCGCTGGTCGGGGCAGGGCTGGGCTTCCTGTGGTTCAACGCGCCGCCCGCCATGGTGTTCATGGGCGACACCGGCTCGCTGTCGATCGGCGGCGCGCTGGGCGGCGTGGCGGTCGTGACCAAGCACGAGATCGTGCTGGCGATCGTCGGCGGCCTGTTCGTGCTCGAGACCATCTCGGTGATCGTGCAGGTCCTGTCCTTCCGCTTCACCGGCAAGCGCATCTTCAAGATGGCGCCGCTGCATCATCATTTCGAGCAGAAGGGCTGGGCCGAGCCCACCATCGTTTTTCGCTTCTGGATCATTGCCGCCATCCTCTCGATGGTGGGCCTCGCCACTCTGAAGCTGAGGTAACGATGATCGATCTCTCCGTCCTCGAGGGCTCGTCGTATGTGGTGCTGGGGCTGGCGCGTTCCGGCCTGAGCACGGTGCGCGCCCTGATGGCGGCAGGGATCGACTGCGTCGCCTGGGACGACAACGAAGCCGCGCGCGAGCAGGCTGCGGCGATGGGCGCCACGCTTGCCGAGCCCTCGACCATGGACTGGAACAGGTTCACGGCGCTGGTGATCAGCCCCGGCATCCCCAACCACCTGCCCAAGCCGCATCCGGTGGCCGCCGCCGCGCGCGCCGCCGGCAAGCCGCTGATCTGCGACGTCGAGCTGCTGGCGCAGGCCCAGCCCGACAACCGTTTCGTCGCCGTCACCGGCACCAACGGCAAGTCGACCACCACGGCGCTGATCGGCCATATCCTCAAGAACGCCGGCGCGACCTGCGAAGTCGGCGGCAATATCGGCCGCGGCGCGCTCGACCTGGCGACGCTCGGCCCGCACGGCATCTATGTGCTTGAGCTCTCGTCCTACCAGCTCGAATTGCTCGAGACCTTCCGCGCGCATGTCGCGGTGTGGCTCAACATCACGCCAGACCACATCGACCGCCACGGCGACATGGCGGGCTATGTCGAGGCCAAGAAGCACATCTTCGACCGTCAGCGCGAAGGCGACTGCATCGTCATGGGCGTCGACGACGAATATTCGCGCGCCATGTTCGCCGAGGTCGCCCAGAGCGCCCGGCGCAACCGCGTCGGCGCCGTGCCGGTGGCGCTCGACCGGCCGATCGCCTCGGGCATCTCGTTCCGCGCCGGCAAGCTGATCGATGCCGACGGCTTCTTCGCCGACTTCGCCGATGTGCCGACCCTGCCGGGCGACCATAACGCGCAGAACGCGGCCTGTGCCTGGGCTGCATGTCGCTGGCTCAGGATCTCGCGCGAGGAGATCGTGAAGGGCCTGAAGACCTATCCCGGCCTGCCGCACCGCCAGGAGCGGGTCGCGGCCTTGGGCCAGGTCACCTACGTCAACGACAGCAAGGCGACCAACGCCGACGCCACGGCGCGCGCGCTGTCGTCCTATCGCAACATCTACTGGATCATCGGCGGCCAGGCGAAGGAGGGCGGCGTCGCGCCGCTCGCGCGCTGGTTCGACCGCATCAAGCACGCCTTCCTGATCGGCGAGGCGACCGAGCTGTTCGCCGGCCAGCTCGAGGGCAAGCTGCCGTTCGACCGCTGTGGCGACCTGCAGTCGGCGTTGAACGCCGCGCATGCGCGCGCTCAAGCCGAGGCGACCGAGCCCGCGGTGGTGCTGCTGTCGCCGGCCTGCGCCTCGTGGGACCAGTGGAAGAGCTATGAGCATCGTGGCGATGCGTTCCGCGAGATGGCGCGCGCATTGCCGGGCGCCGAGAGCGTGGGGAGGGCGGCATGATCCAGGTTCCGCGCGATGACCGAAGCCTGATCGGGCAATGGTGGTGGACGGTCGATCGCTGGGCGCTGGGTGCAGTGCTGGCGATCATGGCGTTCGGCGTGATGCTGACGCTCGCGGCCTCGCCGCCGGCGGCCGAGCGCATCGGCGCCGACTCCTTCATGTTCGCCAAGCGCCAGTTCGTCTTCCTGCCAATGGCGCTGGCGCTGATGCTTGGCGTCTCGCTCGGCTCGCCGCGCCACATCAGGCGACTGGCGCTGCTGGTGTTCCTCGGCAGCGTGGTGCTGCTCGCCGCCACCTTCGTGATCGGTGTCGAGATCAAGGGCGCGCGGCGCTGGATCTCCGTCCCGGGCCTGTCGAGCGTGCAGCCGTCGGAGTTCGTGAAGCCCAGCCTCGCGGTGATCTCCGCCTGGCTGCTGGCGCAGAGCCGCGTCGAGCGGCGTGTACCGGGCTACTTCCTCTGCACGCTGCTGGTCGGCGTCGTGCTGGGGCTGCTGATCATGCAGCCCGACCTCGGCATGAGCATCGTCGTCGCCGTGGTATGGGCGGCGCAGCTCTTCGTCGTCGGCTTGCCGATGTGGGTGGCGGGCTTCGGCGTGGTCGGCGGCGCGGGCGCGATGGTCGGCGCCTACTTCGCCTTCAACCACGTGCGTAGCCGCTTCGACCGCTTCCTCGATCCGTCGTCGGGTGACAACTACCAGGTCAACACCGCGCTCGAAGCCTTCCAGAACGGCGCATTGTTCGGCCGGGGCCCGGGCGAGGGCACGGTGAAGGCGCAGCTGCCCGACGCGCACACCGACTTCGTCATGGCGGTGTGCGGCGAGGAGTTCGGGCTGATCGTCTGCATCCTGATCCTGGCGCTGTTCGCCTTCGTCACCCTGCGGGCGCTGTCGCGCGCCTCGAAGGAGACCAGCCTGTTCATCACCCTGGCGGCGACCGGGCTCGGCGTTCAGTTCGGCCTGCAGGCGGCGATCAACATGGCCTCGACCATCCAGCTCATTCCTGCCAAGGGCATGACGCTCCCGTTCATCTCCTATGGCTGCTCGTCGGCGCTGGCGATGGCGATCTGCGTCGGCATGATGCTGTCACTGACGCGCGAGCATGCGGGCCTGAGAGAGGCGGTGTGATGGTTGGACCGCGCCCCATCGTCCTCGCAACCGGTGGCACCGGCGGGCATGTGTTCCCCGCCGAGGCGCTGGCTGGCGAGCTCGAGGCGCGCGGCGTGCCGTTCACCCTGGTCACCGATTCGCGCGGCCGGCAGTGGCAGGGCGCCCTGTCGCGGCAGCCGATCCACTACATCCATTCGGCAAGCCCCTCGGGCTCGCTCGGCGCGCGTCTGAAGGCGCTGCTGTCGCTTGGGCTCGGCCTGTTCGACGCCTGGCGCGCGCTCGGTCGCATCCACCCGGCCGCTGTCGTCGGCTTCGGTGGCTACGCCTCGGTGCCGACCATGATCGCGGCCCGACTGCGCGGCACGCCGGCAATGGTGCACGAGCAGAACGCGGTGCTGGGCCGCGCCAACCGGCTCATCCTCGGCGGCGTGTCCAAGGTCGCGACCTCGTTTGTGCAGACCCGCTTCGTCGGCGCGGATCGCACACGGCTGGTCGGCAATCCGGTGCGCGACTCTGTCCGCATCCTGCGCACCAGCACCTATCGCGCGCCCGGACCAGATCGCGTGATAGATCTGCTCATCTTTGGTGGCAGCCAGGGCGCCGCCTCGTTCAGCCAGGTCATTCCCGCGGCGCTCCTGTCATTGGAGCAGCCGATGCGGGCGCGGCTGCGCATCGTGCAGCAGTGCCGGCCGGAGGATCTGCAGAAGGTCCGCTCGACCTACCTGCAGGCCAACATCGTGGCCGAGCTGGCGCCGTTCTTCGCCGGCCTGCCGCAGCGGCTGGCTTCGGCGCATCTGGTGATCGGCCGCTCTGGCGCCTCGACCGTGGCCGAGCTCGCCACCATTGGCCGCCCGTCGATCCTGATTCCTTACCCTTATGCCGTCGACGATCACCAGACCGCCAACGCCCGCGCCTTCGAGGCGACCGGCGCCTGCATCGTGATCCCGCACGCCGAGTTCACGGCGCCGACGTTCGCCGGCCACTTGCGTGCGCTGATCGAGGCGCCCGAACGCATGGCCGCGATGGCTGCGGCCGCCCACGCTGCCGGCCGTCCCGACGCTGCGGCGCGGCTGGCCGATCTCGTCGGCGATCTGATCGCCACACCTTCTCTTTCCCCATCAGGAGTCGCCGCATGAGGGCGCTGCCGCTCGATATCGGTCTCATCCATTTCGTCGGCATCGGCGGCATCGGCATGTCGGGCATCGCCGAGGTGCTGCACAATCTCGGCTACAAGGTGCAGGGCAGCGACCTTGCCGACGGCGCCAACACGCGCCGCCTCGCCGATCTCGGCATCAAGATCCATATCGGCCATCGCGCCGACAATGTCGGCGCCGCCCAGGTCGTGGTCGTGTCGTCGGCGGTCAAGAAGGACAATCCCGAGGTGCTGGCCGCGCGCGCCCGCTTCGTGCCGGTGGTGCGTCGCGCCGAGATGCTGGGCGAGCTGATGCGGCTCAAATGGTCGATCGCGGTCGGCGGCACGCATGGCAAGACCACCACGACCTCGATGGTCGCCTCGATGCTCGATGCCGGCGGCCTCGACCCGACGGTGATCAACGGCGGCATCATCAATGCCTACGGCACCAACGCCCGCATCGGCAGCGGCGACTGGATGGTGGTGGAATCCGACGAGTCCGACGGCTCCTTCCTGCGCCTGCCGGCGACCATCGCCGTCGTCACTAACGTCGATCCCGAGCATCTCGACCATTACGGCACGTTCGACGCGCTGCGTGACGCCTTCGTGCGCTTCGTCGAGAACATCCCGTTCTACGGCTTCGCCGTGCTGTGCGTCGACCATCCCGAGGTGCAGGCGCTGATCCCACGCGTCGCCGACCGGCGCATCATCACCTACGGGCTGGGCGTCAATGCCGATGTGCGGGCGCTCAACCTCAAGCTCGACCGCGGCGGCGCCAACTTCGACGTCCAGGTCGACAACCGCGCCACCAACGTCTCGCGCACCATCGTCGACCTGCGCCTGCCGATGTTCGGCCAGCACAATGTCCTGAACGCGCTGGCCGCGGTCGCGGTAGCGGCTGAGATGGGCCTGCCCGACGAGACCATCCGCCGCGCGCTGGCGGGATTCGCCGGCGTGAAGCGCCGATTCACCAAGACCGGCGAGGCGCACGGCATCACCGTGATCGACGACTACGGCCATCATCCGGTGGAGATCGCCGCCACCCTGCGCGCCGCGCGCCAGAGCTATGGCGGCACAGGCCGCGTGATCGCCGTGATGCAGCCCCATCGCTACACGCGCCTCGGGGCGCTCAGGGACGAGTTCGCGACCTGCTTCGTCGATGCCGACACGGTGCTGATCGCCGACGTCTACGCCGCGGGCGAGACGCCGATCGCCGGCGTCAACCGCGACATGCTGGTGAGCCTGGTGCAACGCGCCGGCCATCGCGACGCCCACGCGCTGCAGGGCCCGGGCGACCTGCCGGGTCTGATCTGGCAGATGGCGCGGCCGGGCGACGTCGTGGTCTTCCTCGGCGCTGGCAACATCACCGCTTGGGCGCATGCGCTGCCGGGGCAACTGCAGCAGATCGCCGCCGAGCAGGCGGGGCCGCGCGCCATCGCTAACGGGAATGACCCCGGGACCGCCGCATGATGGCGCTCGAGACCACCCACGCTCACCTGATCGACCGGCTGACCAAGCCGCGCGGCCGATTGGCCACCGATGCACCGCTCGGTGCGCAGACCTGGTTCCGCACCGGTGGCCCGGCCGAGGTGCTGTTCCGGCCGGCCGATACCGAGGACCTGGCGTCGTTCCTCAAGGCCCTGCCGGTCGACGTGCCGGTGACGGTGCTGGGCGTCGGCTCGAACCTGCTGGTGCGCGACGGCGGTATAAAAGGTGTGGTGATCCGCCTGATGCGCGGCTTCACCGGCATCACGGTCGAGGGCACCGAGGTCGTGGCCGGCGCCGGGGCGCCCGACCTCAACGTGGCGCTGACCGCGCGCGAGCACTCGCTGGCCGGCCTCGAGTTCCTGAGCGGCATCCCCGGTACGATCGGCGGTGCCTTCCCGACCAATGCCGGCGCCTACGGCGGCGAGCTGGCGGACGTGCTGATCTCGGCCGAGGTCGTGGATCGAGCCGGCCGCGTGTTCACCGTGACTCCGGCCGAGCTCGGCCTTTCTTACCGCCACAGCAACGCGCCGGAGGACTGGATCTTCACCTCTGCTCGCTTGCGGGCAGCGCCGGGCGACCAGATGACCATTGCGCGGCGTATCGCCGAGATCGATTCGGCGCGCGTCGAGTCCCAGCCGCGCAGCCGCACCGGCGGCTCGACCTTCGCCAACCCAACCAATCTCAAGGCGTGGGAGCTGATCGACGGCGCCGGATGCCGCGGCCTGCGCATCGGCGATGCCCAGGTCTCCGAAAAGCACTGCAACTTCCTGATCAATCTCGGCAACGCGACCGCCACGGACATCGAATCGCTGGGCGAGGAAGTGCGCAGCCGCGTATTCCAGAAAAGCGGCGTGCTGCTGCAGTGGGAAATCCATCGCATTGGAGAGAAGAAGTGACCACCGTCGCGGTCCTGATGGGCGGTTGGTCGCCCGAGCGCGAGGTCTCACTGGTGAGCGGCAAGGCCTGTGCCGAGGGGTTGCGCGAGGGTGGCCACACGGTCATCGAGTACGACGTGAAGCGCGACCTGCGCGCGCTTGTGGATTTCTTGCGGCCGGCTTCCGGCGGCGGGCCCGACGTCGTGTTCAACGCGCTGCACGGCAAGTACGGCGAGGACGGCTGCATCCAGGGCGTGCTCGAGATCATGAAGGTGCCCTACACGCACTCCGGCGTGCTCGCCTCGGCGATCGCCATGGACAAGCCGATGTCGCGGCATGTCTTCACCTCGATCGGCATCCGCGTGGCGCTGGGGAAAGTCGTTGAGCGCCGCTCGCTGGCGTCCGGCGATCCGATGCCGCGACCTTATGTGGTGAAGCCGATCGACCAGGGATCGAGTGTCGGCGTGCACATCGTTCGCGAAGGCGATAATCTTGCCGCCGTGGAAGTCGCTGAAGCGCAGTTCGGTGAGAAGGTGCTGGTCGAGAAGTTCGTTCCCGGCCGTGAGCTCACTGTGGCGATCATGGACGACAAGGCAGTGGCGGTGACCGAGCTCCGGCCGCGCACCCGCTTCTACGACTACGAGGCCAAGTACACCGACGGAGTCACCGAGCATCTGATCCCGGCGCCGATCCCGGCCGAGGTCTACGAAAAGGCCAAGGAATGGGCGCTGATGGCGCACCAGGCGCTGGGTTGCAACGGTCTCGCCCGCGCCGACCTGCGCTGGGACGACAGCAAGCCCGGCACCGAAGGCCTGGTCGTGCTCGAGCTCAACACGCAGCCCGGCATGACGCCGCTGTCACTCGCGCCGGAGCAGGCCAAGTGGGCCGGCATCTCCTGGCCCGAGCTCATGACCTGGATGGTCGATCACGCGAGGCGGCCGGCGTGAGCCGCGCGCCCGCCGGCAAAGCCGGTCAGCCGGCGCGGCGCGACTACGACCGCCGCAAGCGCCGGACGCGGGCCCAGATCCGCAAGATCGGCCGGCCGATCTGGCGCCAGCCGCTGATGCTGGGCTTGGCCGTGCTCATGCTTGGCCTGGGCGGCGGTGGCGGCTGGTATGCCTGGAAGCAAGGCTGGCTGGTTGCGGCTCAGGAGAGGCTGGCCGGCGTCACGCACAGTGTCATTGCCGCGGTCACGCCGTTCAAGCTGACCGATGTTACCGTCGAGGGCCGCGACTACGTCACCCGCGAGGCT
>DASXQC010000566.1:0-2897 GCA_036493235.1 Reyranella sp. | reverse complement strand
TGAGATCAATGCCTGCACGCTCGCCTCGACATCGCCCTGCTTCAGCGTTGCCAGCACATCCGACAGGCCACTGCGCGTGCACGACTTGCGAGAGATCGCCGATTCCAGCGCCAGCCGCACCTCTTCCAGCTCGACATTGATGTCGACGCCGGCGTCGCGCTTCAGGCGGATCGTGCGGCACAACGTGGCGTATTCGTCGATCCAGGCCTCGACCGTGTACTGGTAGCGTCCGACCCGGAACGGCGTGAACCGCGCCTGCCAGCGCGCATTGCCCAGCGACGCCATTCGCGTGCGCTGCCATTCGCTCTCGTCGACCGCCTTCCACAGCAGCTCGACCGCCAGCACATCGTGCCCGTCGGCATAGGCGTCGGCCTCGACCGTGATGGTCTGCCCGGCGATGCGCTTGGCCGCAAACCCGCCCTCGACGCGCGGGGTGACATTCTCGACGACCGTCCGCGGCGCCATGGTCGCGTCCACCACCGCCGACTTGGGCGACGCGGCCGTCGTGACAGGACGCAGCGCCGGCCAGGGAACGCTCAGCACCTCGCCGGGCTTCAGCAGGCCGGTCTCCGGTTCGATCGCGATCGGTGCGGGCCGGTCGTTCGCGAGATCGGTGTTGATCAAGACCAGCCGGCCGCGTTCGCTCAGCTCCAGCGCGGTCACGCGGTTGCCGGGGCCGGTGAGGTTTCGCATCTTCCCGCCGCCCACCAGGGCGAGGGCATTCGCGATCGCGTCGGCCAGCGGCGGCGGGCCGTCCATCTTCGGCATCGCTGTGGGGAAGCGCGCGTCGAGCGGCTGGTCGGCCATGAACTCGAAGCCCATCGGCATCAGCAGGCCGTCGCCGGTCGCGCCGGCAAGCGCCAGCGCCTGCTCATAGAGTCGCCGCCGCTCGTTACCCTGCGCGCGCTGCGCCAGCCGTGGACCGAACGGCGCTTCGACCGGGGCGATGATCGGCGCGATCCGGTGCAGCAACTCGTGCTCCTCGGCGTACCAGGTCGCGCGGCCATCCCACCACGGCGTCGAGGAGAACACGCCGTCGAGCCCGAGGCCGGTCAGCTCCTTGAGGTGCGGCCATCCCAGGCCGGGCGTCCAGGCGAGGCAGCGGCCGCCGGTCGCGACGACGAGCTGACGTACGAATGCTGCGGGCGTGTGCTCCAGTCCGAGCAAACGGAAGCCGGCGACACCTTTCTTCATCCATGCGCTGAGGCGGGCCGCCCAGCGGTCCTGCAGGTCGGAACGGTCGAACTGCGCCAGGGTCGCGTCTATGTCGATGCCGGGACGGCGTGGATCGAGCGCGCCGGCGCCGCGTGGTGGCTCGTAGCCGGTGCGGTCCGTTGCATCGATCGCAATGCGGTCGAGGACGACGTCGATGAACAGGTCGAGGCCGGCCTTGCGTGCGGCCGCAGCGGCGGCCCCGATCGCGACCTCTGTCGTGGCGTAGGCACCGAGCCGAGGGTCAGGTTTGTCGAAATCGGCGGTCAGGAAAAGGTCACCGCGCTGGCCGGGCCGGGCGAGGGGCGCCGTGCAGACCGCACGGAAGCCGAGGCGGCGAGCACGCTCCAAATGCGCAGGCCAAGCGGCGATCTGGCCGGCCAGCGCTCCAGGCATGTAGTAGAGCGCCGTGCTGGCAGCACGAATCGCCCCCGAAATCTCAGGCCGCCGCTCCATCCCTATAGAAAGTCGCCAGCGGCCAAATAGTTCCATCGGCGGAAGAAAAAGGCTCTACGCTGCCCATCATGAGGAAGAAGGCATGAGCAAGAAGCCCTTTCATCTGGCGTGGTTCCTGTCGCAGGGCTACGGCCCCAAGAGCTGGCAGTCGGAGTTCCCGGGCACTGATGTCGCACGCTGGATGATGCCGGACCTGTTCGTCGACCTGGCGCAGGGCATGGAACGGGCCTGCTTCGACTATATGATCATCGAGGACAGCTCGAACGTGCCCTACACCTACAAGGGCTCGCATGACACGTATCTGAAATACGCCGCCTCGACGCCCAAGCTCGATCCCGCCGTGCTGGTGCCCTGGCTGGCGCAGGCGACGACGCATCTCGGGCTGGTGCCGACGCTGTCGGTCAGCGAGTACCCGCCGTACCTGCTGGCACGACTGGTCAACACCCTCGACCATACGACCGAAGGCCGGGTCGGTTGGAACTGCGTCACCGGCAGCAACGACGGCGCGGCGCAGAACTACGGCCGCGACAAGCACCGCGAGCACGATGAGCGCTACGACGTCGCCGACGAGTTCGCCGACGTGGTCACGCGCCTGTGGGAGGCGTGGGAGCCGGACGCGATCGTACTCGACCGCGAGGCCCACTTCTTCGCCGACGGCGCCAAGGTCCATCCTCTCAACCACGACGGCAAGTACTTCAAGGTGCGCGGGCCGCTGAACGCGCCGCGCTCGCCGCAGGGCCGCGTGCCGATCTGCCAGGCCGGCGGCTCGCCGCGTGGCCTGGAGTTTGCCTCACGCTGGGCCGACACCATCATCACCGAAGGTGGCGGCAGTGCGGCAAGCATGAAGGCCTACCGCGACGGCATCCGCAAACGCGCGAAGGCGGTCGGCCGCAATCCCAACGACATCAAGGTCCTGTTCCTCGCCCATCCGATCATCGACAGCACGATGGAGGCGGCACGCGAGCGGCAGCGGCGCGAGGCCGCCGCCGCGGAGGAGCATGTCGAGATGGTGCTCTCCAGCATGTCGCGCCTGACCGGCCTCGATTTCGCGAAGTTCGATTTCGACGAGCCGCTGCCGGCCAATCTCTCGACCAACGGTCACCAGTCGGCGCTCGCCAAGTGGATCGGCAAGACGCCGCGCGCTCTCGTGCGCAGCTACGCGCGCAAGGATGGCATCGATTTCACCGGCACCGCCGACCACGTCGCCGGCATGATGCAGGAGCTGATGG
>DASXQC010000565.1:0-4287 GCA_036493235.1 Reyranella sp. | reverse complement strand
CAAGGACAGCAGCGGCCGGAGGAGTTGCCTGCGTTAGCAACAACTCCTATGGTTTGCACAAGGAGCTTGCGCAGCGTCCGGCGCGGGATGCACTGAAATGGCACGCATTGATGTCCTACGCGGTCATGTAGGAAATTATCTTTTTTACAACGTGGATGCCGCCGTCGGGAGAAACTGCCCGAACCAGAGAAACGATGTCTTACTTGTGCAGTATCTCCTGCAGGAGAACATGCGTCTGAAGAATTTCAGCTATATTCCAAGTACGGTTCTCGACGGAAAAGTGCAAATTCCGGTTAATGGGCTTTGGGACCAGTCGTGGGACACCTTTCTGTTCAATTATCAAAATGAACTCAAACACAGGGGCAGACCAGTGGTCCATGATGGCCGGGTTGATCCTGTCATGGGCGGCCGCGTGTTCGGCCCGATTCATCACACCATGTACACGATTCTCTGGCTGAACATGGGCTACCTTGAAATGCGGCCCGCCGACTTTCCGAAGATAGCGGAGGTGGGAGACTGCCCGCCAGAACTGCGATCAAGGATCAAGGTTCAATTTGCCAAGCCGGATGCTTAGTCGAAGAGAAAGTAACTAACTCTTCTTCGCTGGGATCCAGCAATAGACGCAGGGGCTCCAGGCCGGGCTGTAGCGGATCGTGCGCGGCCCACTGCCCGCTTCGAAGTCCAGCGTCACGGGCCGGTTCTTGTCGTTGAGCGCGATCACCTTGCCCGAACCGTCGGCATTGAGCGGCTGGGTCAGCTTGTATTCGCGCGGCGCGCCGGACGTGGCACGCGTGCGCAACACATCGCCGTCGAGCTCGACCCGGTGCCTGTAGGCTCGCACGTCCGGGCAGACCGGCGAGCTGCCGCCCTCGAGGACGTTCACCACCCGCCATTTCATCACTCCCGCATCGGCCGGCCCGATCCACGCCAGAGCCAGCATGGCCGCTGGCAATGCTTTCCAGGTCGCAGTCATCGGCATCTCCCCCTCTAGAACGCTCACTCCAGCTTCACGCCGGTATACTCGATCATCTGCTTCCAATAGACGAGGTCGTCCTTCTGGCGCTTGGCGAACTCCGCCGGAGTCGAGCCGATCGGGTCGAAGCCCAGCGTCTTCCACTTCTCGAGCGACTCGGGATCCTTCAGCGCGTTGTTGATGTCGGCCGACAGTCTGTCGACGATCGGCTTGGGCGTCTTTGCCGGCGCGAACATGCCGTACCAGCCGTCGACCACGAAATCGGGAAAACCCGCCTCGACCATAGTCGGCAGGTCCGGCGCCGACGGCGAGCGCGTGGCGCAGGTCTGCGCCAGCACCTTGACCCGGCCCGCGCGCGCCTGCGGCAGGGCCGACGGCAGGTTGTCAAACATGAAGGCGAGCCGGCCAGCCATCAGGTCGGGCTGCGCCTGCGCACTGCCGCGATAGGGCACGAGCGTCGCCTTGAGGCCGGCGCGCTTGACCAGCAACTCGGCGGCGATGTGCTGGCTCGAGCCGGTGGCCGCCGCATAGGAGACGCCATCCTGCTTCTTGATCCACTCGACCAGCTCCTTCGCCGTGCCGGCCGGGATGCTGTTGGGAATCGTCAGCGCCATGCAGGCCGTGCCGAGCAAGGTCAGCGGCTCGAAGTCGGCGATCGGGTCGTACGGCAGGTTGGGATAGAAGATCTTGTTCGAGCCGTTGGTGCTCTGCGTACCGAGTTGGATGGTGTAGCCGTCGGGCGCCGACTTGGCGGCGAAGTCGACGCCGATCGCGCCCGACGCCCCGCCCTTGTTGTCGACGATGATGCTGGGCTTCCAGACGTCGCCGAGCTTGGCCGCCAGGACGCGCGACAGCGTGTCGGTCGGGCCGCCGGGCGGGAACGGCACGATCCAGTGGATCGGCCGGCTCGGGTAGGCGTCCTGGGCCGAGGCTGGGGTAAACGGGCTCAAAAGGAGAGCCAAAACCGCCAATCCGCTGACAACGCGCACGCCACGCCTCCCCCGAAAATCCAGTCGGTTCCGATAGTTACGCAGGACGTGCGCGAAGGCTTGTTCCGAAACTAACTGACTGGTAAGTTAGTTATATGAAAGCCACGAAACAGCGGCGCGCGCCGGCCGAACGGCCGAACGAGATCGTCGAGGCCGCGCTCGCGCTGTTCGTCGAGAAGGGCTTCGCGGGCACGCGGCTGGACGACGTCGCGGCGCGCGCCGGGCTCAGCAAGGCAGCGATCTACCTCTACTTCGAGGACAAGATGGCGTTGTTCCAGGGAGTCATCCGGCAGGCGATCAGCAGCAACCTGCTGACGGTCGAAGCGATCACCCGGGCGCACCAGGGCCCGGTCGGCGCGCTGATTCCCGGCATCCTCGATTTCATGGCGAGCCGAGTTGAGGACACGCCGATGGCCTCGATCGCCAAGGTGGTGATCTCCGAATCGCGCGCCTTCCCCGAGATCGGCCGCTTCTACCTCAAGGAGGTGATCGGCCGCGGCATCCCGATGTTCGAGGGCCTGATCGCGCGTGGAGTCGAGAGCGGCGAGTTCCGGCCGGTCGATCCGATGCTGACGGTGCGCTCGCTGATCGGGCCGATGCTTCTCAGCATCATCTGGAAAACGGTGTTCGAGCCGATCGGCGCCGAGAAGCTCGATGCCCGTGCCCTCGCCCGCCATCACGCCGACCTGATGCTGCATGCGCTGAGGCCAACATGAAACGCGTAGCGCTCCTCGCCGTCGTCGTTTTCGTCTGCTCCGCTTCGGCCGCGTTGGCGTTGTGGCGCGAGCCCCTGATGTCGGCGCTCGGCCTCGGCGGCGAGCCCGCGCGCTATCTCGGCTACATCGAGGGCGAGACCAGCCTGATCGCGCCGCCGGTCGCGGGCCGCCTGGTGCAGCGGCCGGTCGAGCGCGGCGTCACCGTCAAGAAGGGCGACCGGCTGTTCGTGATCGACCCGGTGGTGGCGCAGGCAGAGGTCGCGCGTACCGAGGGTGCGCTCGCCGAATCGCAGTCACGCTATGAGAACCTGCTGAAGGGCAAGCGGCCGGAGGAGAAGGAAGTCACGACCGCGCAGCGCCATGAGACAGAGGCGGCGCTCGCCAATGCCGAGATCGAATACAAGCGCCAGAGCGAGCTGCTGGCCAAGGGCGTCGGCACGAAGAAGGACTACGACAACGCCCAGTCACAGATGCGGCAGCTGCGCATGCGGCAGGACTCGCTCGCCGCCCAGGAGAAGGTGAACGAGCTCGCCGCGCGCCCGGACGAGATCGCTGCCGCCAAGGCGACGGTCGACCAGAACCAGGCGATGCTCGATCAGGCGAGGAAGCGGCTCGACGACCTGATGCCCGGCGCCCCTGAGGACGGGCTGATCGAGAACACCTTCTTCAACGTCGGCGAATGGGTGCCGGCCGGCACACCGGTCGTGTCGCTACTGCCACCCTATCGCGTGAAGCTGCGCTTCTTCGTGCCCGAGAAGGATGCCGCGCATACGCGGATGGGCGAAACCGTCAGCTTCACCTGCGATTCCTGCCCGCCGGACCTGAAGGCGCACATCATCTACGTCTCGCCGCGCGCCGAATACACGCCGCCTGTGATCTACTCCCAGACCGCACGCACCAAGCTGGTGTTCCTGATCGAGGCGCGCCCGGATCCGACGCAGACGCGGTTGCCGCCCGGCCTGCCGATCACCGTCTCGCCCCTGGCGAAGTGAATAAGCGTGTCATGTCGCTCGCAATAGACGTCCACGACCTGGTCAAGCGCTACGGCAAGCGCACGGTCGTCGACCATGTGAGCCTGGGCATCGAGCAGGGCCGCATCTGCGGCTTCCTCGGCCCCAACGGCTCGGGCAAGACCACGACGCTCCGCATGATCTGCGGCCTGCTGACGCCCGACGGCGGCGGCGGCACGTGTCTCGGCCATGACCTCGTACGCGAGCGCGACGCGATCAAGCGCCAGGCCGGCTACATGACCCAGCGCTTCGGCCTCTACGAGGATCTCACCATCCGCGAGAACCTCGAGTTCGTCGCCCGGGTCTACGGCCTCGACCGGCAAAAGGAACGCGTCGACCAGTCGCTCGAGCGGCTGGGGCTCGCGACGCGCCAGAAGCAGCTCGCCGGTTCCCTGTCCGGCGGCTGGAAGCAGCGGCTGGCGCTCGCCGCCTGCGTGCTGCACGAGCCCAAGCTGCTACTGCTCGACGAGCCGACCGCCGGCGTCGATCCCAAAGCTCGGCGCGCCTTCTGGGACGAGATCCATGCCTACGCAGCCGACGGCATCACCGTGCTGGTCTCGACCCACTACATGGACGAGGCCGAGCGCTGTCACGAGATC
>DASXQC010000564.1:0-6783 GCA_036493235.1 Reyranella sp. | reverse complement strand
CGGGCGAACTGGCCGCTGACGCGCTTGATCGAGTTGTTGCCGCGCACGATCTCCTCTTCCTCCTCGTCCTTCGACAGGCTGGCCGGTAGGCGGTGCGTCCATCCGTGATGGGCCAGCTCATGGCCCGCATCGACGTAGGGCATGACCGATTGCGGGCTGCTGTCGATCGTGTGGCCGGGCGTGAAGAAGGTCGCCTTGATGTCGTAACGGCCGAGCAATGCCACCAGACGGGGAATGACCACCATGTCGTACTCGCCACGCGAGATATAGGTGGGCGTGGTGAGGCCGCGGGCGATGAAGCCCGACATGTGATCGTGGTCGAAGGTAAGGCAGACGATATGGCGCGACATGTCGCAGGTCCTCGCTGGAAGGCCCAATTCTAGGCGGAATTGTTGCTTTAGCCCATCAGAGCCTGCATCATGCCGCCCAACGAAAAGACAAAAGAACCTTTTTAGGGAGGGTTCATGACGGCGGCGTCCGCCCGGCGCGCATCAGTTGCCGAGGGCGACAACCAGCTGGTCGTCGAGGGTGTGTCGAAGAAGTTCGGTGGCGTGACGGCCGGCCAGGACATCTCGCTCGAAGTGCCTCGCGGTCGCATCGTGTCGATCATCGGCCCCAACGGCGCCGGCAAGACGTCGTTGCTGAACATGATCTCGGGCTTCTACAAGCCCGACACCGGCCGCGTCCTGCTCGAGGGCCAGGACATCACCCAGAAGAAGCCGAGCGACATCGCCAAGCTCGGCGTCGCGCGTACCTTCCAGAACATCGCGCTGTTCCAGGGCCTGACCGTGCTCGACAACCTGATGCTGGGCCGCCACGTGCGCATGAAGGCGGGCGTGCTCTCCAGCGTCATCTACTGGGGCATGGCGCAAAAAGAGGACATCGCCCATCGCGAGGTGATCGAGGAGATCATCGAGTTCCTGAAGCTCCAGGACCTGCGAAAGCTACCAACGGCGGCGCTCGCCTACGGCCTGCGCAAGCGCGTCGAGCTCGGCCGCGCGCTGGCGCTCGAGCCCAAGGTGCTGCTGCTCGACGAGCCGATGGGCGGCATGAACCAGGACGAGAAGGAAGACATGGCGCGCTACATCCTGGACGTGAACCAGGAGCGCGGCATGACGGTCGTGCTGATCGAGCACGACATGGGCGTGGTGATGGACATCTCCGACTACGTGGTCGTGCTCGACCGCGGCCGGCGCATCGCCGGCGGCACGCCGGAAGAGGTTCAGCGGGACGCCAAGGTGATCGAAGCCTATCTCGGCACAGCCAAGTCCGGAGGACGCTAGATGAGCCTGCTCGATTCGGCCAGGACCGACACGCTGCCCAAGCTCCTGCAGCGCAACGCGGAGGAAAGCCCGCACGCCCCCGGCATCCGCGAGAAGACGCGCGGTGTGTGGCAGACCTTCGATTGGCAGGCATACCGCGACACGGTGCGGGACCTGGCGCTCGGCCTGGCCGCTATGGGTTTCAAGCGCGGCGACAAGCTCTCGGTGGTCGGCGACAACCGGCCGCAGCTCTACATGGCGCAGCTCTCGGCCCAGGTGCTGGGCGGGGTGTCAGTGCCGGTCTACCAGGATTCGATCGCGACCGAGCTGGTCTATGTGCTGAACCACGCCGAGACGTCGGTGATCGTCGCCGAGGACCAGGAGCAGGTCGACAAGGCTTTGTCCCTCAAGGACCAGCTGCCCAACCTGCGCTGGATCGTGTTCGAGGATAAGCGCGGCCTGTGGTCTTACGACGATCCGATGCTGAAGTCGTTCGAGGCAGTGCTGGAGGCCGGTGAGGCCTACGGCAGGGCCAATCCCGGCTTCTACAACGATGAGCTCGCCAAGGGTGGGCCCGACGATCTCGCCATGATCGCCTACACCTCGGGTACGACCGGCAACCCGAAGGGCGCAATGCTCAGCCATCGAAACATGATTGCGGCGTCCGAGGCCTTCATCGAGGTTAATCATACAAAGGCGGGGGACAACTGGCTCTCCTACCTGCCGATGGCGTGGGTCGGTGACGCGGCCTTCTCGCTGGGCATGACGCTGGCCGGCAAGATGGTGTCGAACTGCCCGGAGAGCCCGGAGAGCGTGCAGCGCGACCTGCGCGAGCTCGGCCCCAACGCGATGCTGGCGCCGCCGCGCATCTGGGAGAACATGCTGACCACCATGCAGGTCAAGGGCGGCGACGCCACGCCGATCAAGCGGCGGGTGTTCGACTATTTCCGCGCCCTGGCCGAGCGCTGCGAGCTTAAGCGAACCGACGGCAAGTCCTTGTCGATGGGCGAGCGGCTCGGCCTGGCGTTGGGCGAGTTCTTCGTCTACGGCCCGGTGCGCGACCAGCTCGGCCTGCGCAACGCACGCTGGTGCTACACCGGCGGCGCACCGCTCGGTCCGGACACGTACCGGTTCTTCCGCTCGTTCGGCATCAACCTCAAGCAGGTCTACGGTGCCACCGAGGCGTCGGCGCTGATCGCCTGCCAGTCGGATGCCGAGGCCAACCCGAACACGGTCGGCCGGCCGATGCCGCGCATCGAGGTCCGGATCGACGACCGTGGCGAGGTGATGCTGAAGGGCCCCAACGTGTTCTGCGGCTACTTCAAGCAGGACGAGGTCACGCGCGACACGCTGACCCACGATGGCTGGCTGATGACCGGCGACGCCGGCTTCTTCGACAAGCAGGGCCAGCTGGTGATCATCGACCGCGCCAAGGACGTCGGAAAGCTCGCCGACGGCTCCGCCTTCGCGCCACAGTTCATCGAGAACAAGCTGAAGTTCAGCCCCTATATCCGCGAGGCGGTCGCGTTCGGCCATGAGAAGCCAATGGTCGTCGCGATGATCGCGATAGACATGCAGACCGTCGGGACCTGGGCCGAGAAGAGGGGGCTTGCCTACACCAGCTTCATGGATCTCAGCCGCAAGCCCGAAGTCGCGGCGATGGTCGGCGAGGAGATCGCCAAGGCCAATGCGTCGCTGCCCGACGTGCAGCAGGTCAAGCGCTACTTGCTGCTCAACAAGGAGCTCGAGGCCGACGATGCCGAGATGACCCGCACCCGCAAGGTGCGCCGCCGCTTCGTCGCCGAGAAATACGTCAAGGTGATCGACGGCTTCTATGACGGAGCTGAGACGGTGCAGGTGACGATGGAGATCACCTTCGAGGACGGCCGCAAGTCGTCGCTCACCTCGGAGATCGCCATCCACGGCCCGGGCGTGCCTGAGCCGGCACGGAAGGCGGCCTAGATGTCGGAGGATATGGGCTTTTTCATCGCCCTGATCTTGAACGGGGTGTCGATCGGCCTGATGTACTCGCTGATCGCCCTGGGATTCGTGCTGGTCTACAAGTCGACAGACGCCATCAACTTCGCCCAGGGCGAGTTCGTGATGATGGCGGCGCTGATCGGCGCCGTCGTGGTCGCGCTCGATGTCTCGCCGATCGTCGGCGCGATCCTCGCGGTCATCATCGTGCTGGCGGTCATGATCGGCTTCGGCTTCGCTCTCGAGCGGGTGGTGCTGCGACCATTGCTCGGGCGCCCGATCGTGGCGGTGATCATGGCGACCATCGGCCTGGCCTCGGTGCTGCGCGGCCTGACGCCGATCATCTTCGGCGGCGAGACGCGGGCGCTGCCGCTGCCGATCCCCGACGATCCGGTGGTGATCGGACCGGCCACGCTGCCGCCGATCCAGGTGCTGGGTGCGGGCGTGGCGATCCTACTGTTCCTGGGCTTCCATTGGTTCTTCAAGAAGAGCCGCATGGGCGTGGCGATGCGCGCCGTCGCCGATAACCAGCAGGTCGCGCAGGCGATGGGTATCAACGTCGAGCGCTACTTCGCGCTCGCCTGGGCGATGGCCGGCATCGTCTCGGCGCTGGGCGGCATTGTCTGGGGCAGCATGCTGGGCGTCGACGTGCAGATCGCCGTGGTCGGCCTCAAGGTCTTCCCGGTGGTGATCCTGGGCGGGCTCGATTCGATCGGCGGCGCGATGGTCGGCGGTGTGATCGTCGGCCTGGTCGAGAGCCTCGCGTCGGGCTACCTCGACCCCTATGTCGGCGGCGGCACCAAGGACTTCGCGCCTTACCTGCTGATGATCCTGGTCCTGATGTTCCGCCCCTACGGCATCTTCGGCAAACGACAGATCGAGCGCGTCTGACCATGTTCCATCGCGAAGCCGGGGTCTTCAAAACCACCTACGCGTCGGACATGGCGCTGTATCCGCTGCCGATCGCCAAATGGACGATGATCGCGCTGGTGGTGCTGTTCGCGGTCGTCCTGCCGATGACCTTGCAGGAATACTACCTCTCGATCCTGAACCTGATCTTCATCGCCGTCGTCGGCGCGCTCGGGCTCAACATCCTGGTCGGCTACACCGGCCAGATCTCGCTCGGCCACGGCGCCTTCATGTCGGTCGGTGCCTACATGGCAGCCAACCTGGCGGTGCGGTTCGGCCTGCCGTTCTGGCTTACGCTGCCGGCTGGCGGCCTGATGGCGGCGTTCATCGGCGCGCTGGTCGGCATCCCGAGCCTGCGTATCAAGGGCCTCTATCTCGCGATCGCCACGCTGGCGGGCCAACTCATCATCGAATGGACGATCAACCACGTGCCGGCGATCTCGGGCGGCGCGGGATCCTCGATCGAGGTGCCACGGCCCGATTTGTTCGGCTTCGTGCTGAACACCCAGGGCCGGCTCTATTACTTCCTGCTGTTCTTCGCCGCATTAGCGATCGTCGCGACCCTCAATCTGATGCGCAGCCGGATCGGCCGCGCCTTCATCGCCGTGCGCGACCAGGACATCGCCGCCGAGATCATCGGCATCGACATCTTCCGCTACAAGCTGCTGTCGTTCGCCGTCTCGTCGTTCTATGCCGGCGTGACCGGCGTGCTCTACACGTACTATCTCGGCATCGCCAACTACGAGCAGTTCCAGCTCGGCGTCTCGATCGACTTCCTGGCCATGATCATCATCGGCGGCCTGGGCTCCGTCCTGGGCTCGATCTTCGGTGCGGTCTTCGTGACCTTGCTGCCGATCGTGATCCGTACTCTGATGGAGCAGGTCGGGTCGTTCTTCTTCACCGATTCGGAGCTCGCCAGCGTGGTGTCGGGCACGCGCCTCGCGGTGTTCGGCGGGCTGATCATCTTCTTCCTGGTCATCGAGCCCGAGGGGCTCAATCGGTTATGGCGAAATGTCCGGAGTTACTTCCGGGTCTGGCCCTTCTCCTATTAGGCGAGGGGTCTCGTTAAGCGAAGCAGAAGGCAAAGGGAGGAACCCATGGTGAGGTTCAAGAAGAGTGTGCTGGGCCTGGCGGTTGCGACCGGCAGCCTGGCAATCGCGTCGAGTGCTTTCGCCCAGGGTAAAGAGTTGGTGTTCGGCCTGCAGTGCGACCGTACCGGTCCGACGGCGACGGTGGGCCAGGTCCTGTGTCCCGGCTATCACGACTACATCGACCTGCTGAACAGCAAGGGCGGCATCGAGGGCTTCAAGGTCAAGGTCATCGAGGTCGACAACGAGTACAAGGTGCCGCCGGCGATCGAGGCGCACGAACGCTTCAAGAAGGAGGGCGCCGTGCTCGAGGGCCTGTACGGCACGCCGCAGACCGCGGCGCTGAACAAGAAGCTCGAGGAGGACAAGATCCTCGGCACCTCGCCGGGCTTCGGCACGTCGGCCGCCTCCGACGGCAAGAAGTACCCGTACACCTTCCCGATCGCGGCCAGCTACTGGTCGCAGGGCGGCGCCGCCGTCGAGTTCGCCAAGGAGAAGATGGGCGGGCTGAAGGGCAAGAAGATCGGCTTCCTGTACTACGACAACCCGGCCGGCAAGGAGCCGCTGCCGATCCTCGAGGACCTCGCCAAGACCGAGGGCTTCGAGCTGCGCACCTTCGCCGTCCCGGCACCGGGCATCGAGATGGGCTCGCAGGTCACCGACATCGTCCAGCGCTTCAAGCCCGACTTCGTGATCACCCACCTGTTCGGCCGCGCGCCGTCGGTGTCGATCAAGGAGCTGAAGGGCAAGGGCTACCCCTTGTCGAAGGTGATCGCCTTCGTGTGGGGCAGCGCCGAGGCCGACATCGTCGCCGCGGGCGGCATGGGCGTGGCCGAGGGCTACAACACCCTGCAGTTCGCCGGCGTCGGCAAGGACTTCCAGGTGATCAAGGACATCGCGGCCATGTACAAGGCCAACGGCAAGTCCGCGCCCAAGGAGATGGACTCGACCGTCTACTACAACCGCGGTGTCTTCATGGCGGCGCTGCACGCCGAGGCCGCGCGCAACGCGATCAAGGCCAAGGGCGGCGCGATGCCGACCTCCGAGGACGTCAAAAACGGCATGGAGAAGATCAAGGACTTCACCCTGGGTGGCCTCGTCCCGCCGATGGCGCTGACCCCGGCCGACCACGAAGGCGGCGGCTGGGTCGAGGTCTGGACGGTCCATGGCGGCAAGCTCACGCAGACCAAGAAGTGGTTCCAGGGCTATCGCTCGGTGATCGAGAAGCACCTGGCCGACGCCAAGTCCTGAACCTTGCTGTCGATCAACAACATCGAGGTCGTCTACGACCGCGTCATCCTGGTGCTCAAGGGCGTTTCGATCGATGTCCGAGAGGGCGCGATCACGACGCTTTTGGGCGCCAACGGTGCAGGGAAAACGACGACCTTGAAGGCGATCTCCGGCGTGCTCCGTTCGGAGCGCGGCGATGTGACCAAGGGCGCCATCGAGCTCGCCGGCCGCCGCATCGACGGCATGCGGGCGCACGAGGTGGCCAAGCTCGGCCTGGTGCAGGTGTTCGAGGGCCGGCGCGTCTTCGAGCACCTGAC
>DASXQC010000563.1:0-2504 GCA_036493235.1 Reyranella sp. | reverse complement strand
TTGTCCACACCGTTCCCTACAGTCCGCCGCCATGCGAATGAGCCAGTATTTCCTGCCCACCATGAAGGAAAACCCTTCGGAGGCGCAGATCGTCTCGCACCGGCTGATGCTGCGCGCGGGCCTGATCCGGCAGACCAGCGCGGGAATCTATGCCTGGCTGCCGCTCGGCCTGCGAGTGCTGAGGAACATCGAGCGGATCGTGCGCGAGGAGCAGGACCGGTCGGGCGCCCAGGAAGTCCTGATGCCAACCATGCAGTCGGCCGACCTGTGGCGCGAGAGCGGCCGCTACGACGCCTACGGCCCGGAGATGCTGCGCATCAAGGACCGGCACGACCGCGAGATGCTGTTCGGCCCGACCAACGAGGAGATGATCACTGTGCTCTTCCGCGACGGCGCGAAGAGCTACCGCGACCTGCCGAAGAACCTCTATCACATCCAGTGGAAGTTCCGTGACGAGGTCCGCCCGCGCTTCGGCGTGATGCGCGGTCGCGAGTTCCTTATGAAGGACAACTACTCCTTCGACCTCGACAAGGCGGGTGCGATCCGCTCGTACAACAGGATGTTCGTGGCCTATCTGCGCACCTTCGCGCGCATGGGCCTGAAGGCGATCCCAATGCGCGCCGACACCGGTCCGATCGGCGGCGACCTCAGCCACGAGTTCATCGTGCTGGCCGACACCGGCGAGAGCGCCGTGTTCTGCCACAAGGGCTTGGTCGACAAGGACATCCTGAGCCGCACCATCGACTACAGCGGCGACTTGCAGCCGCTGGTCAACGAATGGACGTCGCTCTACGCCGCGACCGACGAGATGCACGACAAGGCCGCATTCGAGAAGATTCCCGAGGGCGGGCGCCTCGCCGCACGCGGCATCGAGGTCGGCCACATCTTCTATTTCGGCACCAAGTACTCCAAGCCGATGAACGCCGTCGTCGCCGGCCCGAACGGCGAGCAGGTCACGGTCGAGATGGGCTCCTACGGCATTGGCGTGTCGCGCCTGGTCGGCGGCATCATCGAGGCGAGCCACGACGAGGCCGGCATCGTCTGGCCGGACTCGGTCGCACCGTTCAAGGTCGCGATCGTCAACCTCAAGCCGGACGATGGCGCGGTCTCGGGCACCTGCACCAAGCTCTACGATGCCCTGCAAACCAAGGGCATCGAGGCACTGCACGACGATCGCGACATCCGTCCGGGCGGCAAGTTCGCCGACATGGACCTGATCGGCATCCCCTGGCAGGTGATCGTCGGGCCCAAGGGCGTCGCGGCCGGCAAGGCCGAACTCAAGAACCGCAAGACCGGCGTGCGGGAAGAAGTGCCGTTCGACCAGGTCGCGGCCCGATTCGGATGACCTTCCTCCCCATTCATATGGGGAGGTGTCGGCGTCTTACGTCGACGGAGGAGGCATGGGCGGCAGTCCCGCTGTGGCTCCTGACCCCTCCGTCGCGGGCTACCGCGCCACCTCCCCATTTGAATGGGGAGGAAAGCTAATGGCATTCGCCGCTGTCGAACGGCTGATCGCGTTCCGTTACCTGCGGGCGCGCCGCGATGAGGGCTTCATCTCGGTGATCGCGGGCTTCTCGCTGGTCGGCATCGCGCTCGGCGTCGGTACCCTGATCGTCGTGATGGCCGTGATGAACGGTTTCCAACTCGAGATGCTGCGGCAGATGGCGAGCATCAGTGGCCAACTCGGCGTGCAGGGCAATCGCGAAGGGCTTGAGGCGACGCCGGACCTGCTGGAGCGGCTCCGGGCGATCCCGGGCGTGGTCCAGGCGACGCCGTCGGCGGAGGGCCAGGTGATCGCCGTGGCCGGCGACAAGGTGAGGGGCGTGCTGCTGCGCGGCATGACGCCGGAGGACTTCAAGGCGCGGACGCCGCTGTCCGCCGCGATCGACGGGCCTCCCGGTGTGCGCGAGCGCTACCGCACCCTTTGCCGCAGCGAGAACGGCGAGACGACCAACTGGGGCACGCTGCAGAATTTCGGCGACGGCTTCACCGTCGCAGTCGGCAAGCGCTTTGCCGACCTGATGGGGCTCAAGGTCGGCGACAGGCTGCAGATCGTCTCGCCGGTGTCGATCGCCACGCCGCTCGGCGTGATGCCGCGCTCGGCCGTCGCTGAGGTCACGGCCGTCTTCTGCGCCGGCATGTACGACTACGATTCCAACTTCGTCTACGCGCCGATGCCCGAAGTGCAGCGCCTGATGGGGATGGGCAACAAGATCACGACCATCGAGATCTTCCTGAAGGAGGGCACGCCGCTCGCCGCTGCGCGCAACGCCGTCACCCGCGCGGTCGGCCCGCAAGGCTGGGTGTTCGACTGGTTCCAGGCCAATTTCGGCTTCTTCGCCGCGATCCAGGGCCAGACCAATGTGCTGTTCATCGTGCTGACCATGATCGTGCTGGTGGCGGCCTTCAATATCGTCTCCAGCCTGGTGATGCTGGTGCGCACCAAGACCGGCGATATCGCCATCCTGCGCACCATGGGTGCGACTCGCGGTACGATCCTGCGC
>DASXQC010000562.1:0-7449 GCA_036493235.1 Reyranella sp. | reverse complement strand
TTCGACATCATCGAGCGCACCAACCGCGAGGGCGGGCGCATGTTCGCCCAGGTGCACAGCCGCTCGCTGAACGTGATCCTGTCGTTCGAAACCCACCTGCCGTTCGACAAGTGGGAGATGTGGCGCGACATGCGCAAGCTGCCGCTCGCCGAGCAGAAGCAGTGGCTGCTGAACGCCGACAAGCGCAAGCAGCTGGTCGACATCGCCTCGAAGCCCTACGAAGGCCCGACCGTGGTCGGCGCCGAGGCGCGGCCGCCGCAATGGGACTACATCTACGCGCTCACCGACATGAAGGGCCCGCACAAGTCGATGGCCGACCTGGCGCGCATGAAGAACACCCATCCGGTCGACCTGATGATCGACATGGCGCTCGAGCGCGACATGAAGTTCTTCATGACCCAGCCGGTCGCCAACGAGGACCAGAGCGAGGCGCTGGAGCTGATGAAGCATCCGCGCTCGGTCGTGACCTTCTCCGACTCCGGCGCGCACGTCTCGCAGATCATGGACTCCTCGCTGCAGACGCATCTGCTCAGCCACTGGGTGCGCGAGAAGCAGGCCTTCACTCTCGAAGAGGGCGTGAAGATGATCACCTGCGACACCGCCACCCAGTTCGGCTTCCACGACCGCGGCCTGATCCGCGAGGGTCTGGCGGCCGACATCGTCGTGTTCGACGCCGACACGGTCGGCGCGCGCATGCCGGAGGTCGTGACCGACCTGCCGGCCGGCGCCAAGCGGCTGAAGCAGAAGTGCGACGGGATGGCCGCCACCATCGTCAACGGCCAGGTCTTGCTGCGCGACAACGAGCCGACCGGCAACCTGCCCGGGCGGCTGCTGCGCAAGCGGCGCGGCTAGCCTTCCGCTGGGGGCGCGCCACTCCAGTGGCGCGTCATGATCTTCCGGACCGCGAGCCTCCGGCTCGCTCAGGAATCATGAGGCGGGCCGGAGGCCCGCGGTCCACATGAGCGTGAGAAGACGCGCCACTGGAGTGGCGCGCCCCCAGCGGAAGATTTGTGGATAAGCCATCGCCTGCGACGCTCGAGTTGGGCAATGGAACGCCGCTTCTGCCCCTGATTTCCCAGCAATGACGCGAGGCCAATGCCCGTAATAGGAGTCCGCGCCGACTTGGGGCAGAGTCGCGCGCAGGCGATGGGCCGCGCCGCGCTCGCATGATTTTCGCAGACGCGGAGGGGGGTGATGCGGGCAGGATGGCAGGAATCGCCTAAAACGTTGGCCCGCCTGCAACAAACCACTGCCACCCTGCCTGGCAGCGATGGCAGTCTGGCAGACCTCGGCCTCGGATGCGACGCGTTGATTTTGGCCGTCCGGACACCACATTTGGAGACGATTCCCACGCTCATGGATCTCAGGTCCCTCTTTCACCCGGCCGTTGCCGACTGGTTCGAGACCCGGTTCGCTCGCGCGACGCCGGCGCAGGCCGACGCGTGGCCGCTGATCAAGGCGGGCCGGCACACGCTGATCGCGGCGCCGACCGGCTCGGGCAAGACCCTTGCCGCCTTCCTGGCGGCGATCGATGACTTGGTGTGCCAGGGCATTGCCGGTGAGCTGAAGGACGAGACGCAGGTCGTCTACGTCTCGCCGCTCAAGGCGCTCAGCAACGACATCCAGAAGAACCTGCAGGAGCCGCTCGCCGGCATCCGCGAGAACCTGAAGCGGCAAGGCCTGCCGGACGCCGACATCCGCACCTGGGTGCGCACCGGTGACACGCCGGCCAACGAGCGGCAGAAGATGAACCGGCGGCCGCCGCACGTCGTCGTCACCACGCCGGAATCGCTCTACATCCTTCTGGGCTCCGAATCGGGCCGCAAGATGCTGGCCACGACGCGCACGGTGATCGTCGACGAGATCCATGCCGTGGCGCCCAACAAGCGCGGCAGCCATCTCGCCGTGTCACTGGAGCGGCTGAACGCGCTCAGTGGCGGCAAGCTGCTGCGCATTGGCCTGTCGGCGACGCAGAACCCGATCGAGGAGGTCGGCCGTTTCCTCGTGGGAACGGTGGGCGGCAACTGCGCCATCGTCGATTCCGGCCACGCGCGCGAGCGCGACCTTGCGATCGAGGTGCCGGAATCGCCGCTCGACGGCGTCATGTCGCACGAGGTCTGGGAGCAGGTCTACCAACGCCTCGCGGCGCTGGTCGAGCAGCACCGCACCACGCTGATCTTCGTCAACACGCGCCGGCTCTCCGAGCGCGTGACGAAGCGGCTGTCGGAGCTGGTCGGCGAAGCCAACGTCGCGGCCCATCACGGCAGCCTCGCCAAGGAAACCCGGCTCGACGCCGAGCAACGGCTGAAGCACGGCAAGCTCAAGGCGCTGGTCGCGACGGCGTCGCTCGAGCTCGGCATCGACATCGGCGACGTCGACCTGGTCTGCCAGCTGGGCTCCCCGCGCTCGATCGCGAGCTTCCTGCAGCGGGTCGGCCGCTCCGGCCATGCGGTGGACGGCACGCCCAAGGGCCGGCTGTTCCCGCTGTCGCGCGACGACCTTGTCGAATGCACCGCGCTGCTCGACGCTGTCCGGCGCGGCGAGCTCGACTGGCTGGAGATTCCGGCGCGGCCGATGGACGTGCTGGCGCAGCAGATCACCGCCGAGGTCGCGGCGAAGGAATGGAGCGAGGACGACCTGTTCGCGCTGATGCGGCGATCCTGGCCGTACCGCGAGCTGCGTCGCGACGAATTCGACCCGATCGTCGCCATGCTGGCCGACGGCTTCAACACCCGCCGCGGCCGGCGCGGCGCGCTGCTCCATCACGACGCGGTCAACCATGTGCTGCGCGGCCGGCGTGGCGCGCGCATGACGGCGATCACCGCCGGCGGGACCATTCCCGACAACGCCGACTACCAGGTGCTGCTCGAACCCGAGAACAACGTCATCGGCAGCGTGAACGAGGACTTCGCGGTCGAGAGCCTAGCCGGCGACGTCTTCCAGCTCGGCAACCGCAGCTACAAGATCCAGCGCGTCGAGCGCGGCACGGTGCGCGTCGAGGATGCGCAGGGGCAGGCCCCGACCATCCCGTTCTGGCTGGGCGAGGCGCCGGGCCGCAGCGACGCACTGTCCGCTTCGGTGTCGCGCTTCCGCGCCGACGTCGAGCGCCGCCTGCGGCTCGATCCGACGGGCGTCAAGCTGCTGCGCTGGCTGACCGAAGAGCTCGCGCTGGAACGGTCTGCTGCCGAGCAGCTGGTCGACTATCTGCGTGCCGGCTTCGGCGCACTCGGTGTCCTGCCGACTAACGAGACGATCGTGCTCGAACGCTTCTTCGACGAGGCGGGCGGCATGCAGCTCGTCGTGCATTCGCCTTACGGCAGCCGGCTCAATCGCGCCTGGGGCCTGGCGCTGCGCAAGCGCTTCTGCGCCACGTTCAACTTCGAGATCCAGGCCGCGGCGACCGAGGACAACATCGTCATCTCGCTCACCGAGGCGCACAGCTTCGATCTCGCCAGCGTGCCGCGCTACCTGAACTCGAACTCGGTGCAGGGCGTGCTGACCCAGGCGGTGCTCGATTCGCCGATGTTCAACACGCGCTGGCGCTGGGTGAGCGGCGTGTCGCTCGCCCTGCCGCGCTTTCGCGGCGGCCGCAGGGTGCCGCCGCAGATCGTGCGCATGCAGGCCGAGGACCTGGTCGGCGCGGTGTTCCCCGACCAGATCGCCTGTGCCGAGAACCTGCCGGGCGACCGCGAGATCCCCGACCATCCGCTGGTCAGCCAGGCGCTGCACGACTGCCTGCACGAGGCGATGGACCTCGACGGCCTGCAGCGGCTGCTGAAGGGGATCGAAGCGGGCACGATCAACGTCGTCACGCGCGAGCTCACACAGCCGTCGCCGCTCGCGGTCGAAGTCCTGTCGGCGCGGCCCTATGCCTTCCTCGACGACGCACCGCTGGAGGAGCGCCGCACCCAGGCGGTGATGGCGCGCCGCTGGCTCTCGCCCGAGCAGGCCGACGAGCTAGGCCAGCTCGACCCCGAGGCGATCGAGCGGGTGAAGGCCGAGGTCTGGCCCGACGCCGCCAATGCCGACGAGCTGCACGACGCGCTGGTCTGGCTGGGTTTCCTGACCGACGCCGAGGTCGACGCGAATACCGGCTGGCGCGACTGGCTGGTCGATCTCGGCAAACAGAAGCGCGCCGCGCGCATCGCACGCGGCGGGCCGGCGATCTGGATTGCGGCCGAGCGGTTGGTGCTCTTCCGGGCGCTGTGGCCTGACCTTGCGACCGAGCCCCCGATCGAAGCGCCGACCGGCAGTCGCAAACCCGAATCGAGCGACGCCGCGCTGGTTGAGTTGCTGCGTGGGCGACTCGAAGGGCTGGGACCGGTAACGATGGCAGCGCTCGCCACGCTGCTTGGCCTCGACATCACCGCCGGCCTCGCCACCCTGGAGGCCGAAGGCTTCGCCATGCGCGGTCGCTTCTCGGCCGGCGCGAGCGAGGACGAATGGTGCGAGCGCCGCCTGCTGGCGCGCATCCATCGCTACACGATCAAGCGGCTGCGCGCCGAAATCGAGCCCGTCGCCGCGCGCGACTTCCTGCGCTTCCTGTTCCGCTGGCAGCACGTCGCGCCCGAGTCGCGGATGGAGGGCGCGAAGGCGCTCGAGGCGATCATCGAGCAGCTCGAAGGCTTCGGTGCACCGGCCGCGGCGTGGGAGAGCGAGATACTGCCGGCCCGAATCGCCGACTACTCGGCGCACTGGCTGGATGCGCGCTGCCTCGCCGGGCAGGCGGCGTGGACACGGCTGCGTTCGCGCGGTGGCCGCTCCGATGCCGAGCGCCGGACGGCGCCGGTGCGCACGACGCCGATCACCCTGTCGCCGCGCCGCCACGTCGCGCTGTGGCGCTCGCTGCTGCCGGCCGAGGAGAACAAGCCGAGTGCCAAGGTGCGCAGCACCAAGGCGCGCGCGGTGCTCGACTTCATGACGGCCAACGGCGCCTCGTTCTTCGACGAGCTGGTCCAGCATTGCGGCCTGTTGCGTACGCATGTCGAGGAGGCGCTGGCCGAGCTGGTCGGGCTCGGCCTCGTCACGTCCGACAGCTTCGCCGGCCTGCGCACGCTGCTGGTGCCGGCGAGCGAGCGCCGGCCGGGTGGTCGCCGCCGTCGTCGCGCCGTGCATGGCATGGAAGAATCGGGCCGTTGGTCGCCGGTGCGGCCGTCGTCGCCCGATGACGCCGCGATCGAGCACGTGGCGCGCACGTTGCTCGCCCGTTACGGCGTGGTGTTCTGGCGCATGCTGGAACGCGAATCGCCGTGGCTGCCGCCGTGGCGCGAGCTGCTGCGCGTCTATCGCCGGCTCGAAAGCCGCGGCGAGATTCGCGGCGGGCGCTTCGTCGCCGGGTTCACCGGCGAGCAGTTCGCCTTGCCCGAGGCGATCGGCGCGCTGCGCGAGGTGCGGCGCCAGCCGCACGACAACGAGTGGCTGGTGGTGTCGGGCGCCGATCCGCTCAATCTCGCCGGCATCCTGACTCCGGGACCACGGCTTGCCGCGCTCGCGGGCAACCGGCTGCTGGTCCAGGACGGCGTGCCGGCGGCGATGCTGAGCGGCGGCGAGGTCCGGCTGTTCGCCGAGGCCGATCCGGCGACCGACTGGCTGATGCGCAAGGCGCTGCTCGGCAACATGCGGCGTCACGAACTCGAAACGTCTGGAACAAACGAGCCGTCGGCTCAACCCGCACGCAATTATCGCGACGCTTAACCGGCATTGCCCCGAAATTTGGAACGTTTCCGTGCACGAAGTTCACCGCGCCTTGACTTGGCCGCAATGGCCCGTCATATACGCGACAACTCGCAATTAGCGAGTTTCCAAGGTTTCTCGCGATTGCGCGACGCGCCCGACCAAACAGGGGTGCTTCATCCCGAGACAATCTCCCAGAAGAAAGAGCCGCCTGCGCCGCGCCGCAGAGTGAGCCAAAAGCCGCTCCAATATCGAGCGGCCGTAAGGACTAGTTTTTCCAGTGAGTGATGTTTCATTTGCGGATCTCGGCCTTGCCGAGCCGTTGCTGCGTGCCCTCGATGCCGCCAAGTACACCGTGCCGACCCCCATCCAGGCCCGCACCATTCCCCTCCTGCTGCAGGGCCGCGACGTGCTGGGCATCGCCCAGACCGGAACCGGCAAGACGGCGGCGTTCGCGCTGCCCGTGCTGCAGCACCTCGCCGCTTCGAAGGAGCGCGCGCAGCCCCGCAGCCCGCGGGCCCTCGTGCTCGCGCCGACGCGCGAGCTGGCCGTGCAGATCGGCCGCAGCTTCGACACCTACGGACGTGGCCTCGGCCTGCGTCTCGGCATGGTGATCGGCGGCCTGGGCTTCGGCCGCCAGATCGAGACGCTCAATCGCGGCGTCGACATCCTGGTCGCCACGCCGGGCCGCCTGCTCGACCTGATGAACCAGGGCCATGCCAAGCTCGGCAACGTCAGCTTCTTCGTGCTCGACGAAGCCGACCGCATGTTCGACATGGGCTTCATCAAGGACGTCCGCCGCATTGCCTCTTCGGTGAGCAAGCAGCGCCAGACGCTGATGTTCTCGGCCACCATGCCGGGCGACATCGCCAAGCTGGCGCACGAGATCCTGAAGAATCCCGAGAAGGTCGAGATCGCCCCGCAGGGCCGCACGATCGAGAAGATCGACCAGAGCGTGTACTTCGTGAACGCTGCCTCCAAGCGAGCGTTGCTGAGCCATCTGCTGGCCGACTCGGCGCTCGAGCGCGTCATCGTATTCACCCGCACCAAGCGCGGCGCCAACCGCGTCGCCGAGGCGCTGGAGAAGACCGGCGTGTCGTCCGAGGCGATCCACGGCAACAAGTCGCAGAACGCGCGCCAGCGCGCGCTCGACTCCTTCAGCCGCGGCCGTGCCCGCGTGCTGGTGGCGACCGACCTCGCCGCGCGCGGCATCGACGTGCAGGGCGTGACCCACGTCATCAACTACGAGCTGCCGGCCGAGGCCGAGAGCTACGTCCATCGCATCGGTCGCACCGCGCGTGCGGGTGCGTCGGGCATCGCTTTGTCGTTCTGCGACGGCAGCGAGCGTGGCCAGCTCAAGAGCATCGAGCGCCTGACCAACCAGCGCCTCGCGGTGCTGCAGACCCCGGCCAACGAGGACATGCCGCAGGTGCCGGCTGCAGCGTCGGCGCGGCAGCCGGAGCACGAGGAGCGGAGCGAGCGTCGCGGTGAGAGCCGCGGTCGTGGCGGCCCTCGCGGCGGCCATCGGTCCGAGCATCGCGGACCGGGACATCGCGGCACCGAGCATCGCGGTCAGCGCGGGCCCGATCGTGGCCATTCTGATCGTGGGCACGGTGGTCAGCACCATCAGCATACCGACGCTCCGCGCCAGGACGGTGATCGTCAATGGGTGCAGAGCGACTATCGCGACCAGCCGTCCCGCGAGGGGCAGCCGCAGCGCGAGCATCATCGTCCCGGCGACCGTCCGCACGGTCATCGCCCGCAGGCCGATCGTCC
>DASXQC010000561.1:0-18667 GCA_036493235.1 Reyranella sp. | reverse complement strand
CGCGTTGAGGCGGATACCATGGCGGCCCCATTCGACGGCGAGGCTCTGGGTCATCACCGCAACGCCCGCCTTGGACATTGCCGAGGGCACGACGAACGGGCTGCCGGTCCAGACCCAGGTGGTGAGGATGCTGATCACGCTCGCCTTGCGCTGCTCGGCGATCCAGCGCTTGCCGCACGCATTGGTCACATAGAACGTGCCGTGCAGGACGATGTTCGCGATGGCGTCGAACGCGCGCGGGCTGAGGTCCTTGGTCGGGGAAATGAAATTTCCGGCAGCATTGTTGACCAATCCGTCGAGTGGCCCACCGGCGCATATTTCACCGACCATTTCCTCGACCGCAGTCGCGACGCGAATATCGACGGTGAAGCAGTCGACGCGGCGTCCCGGATACTTGGCCATGATCTCTCGCGCAGTCTCCTCGAGCACGCTGCCGCGTCGGCCACATATCACAGCATCTGCACCTAACTCGACGAAGCGGTCGAGCATGATCTTGCCCAGCCCCGTGCCGCCACCAGTGATCAGGAATCGCTTGCCCTTGAACAGATCACTTCTGAACACCGCGACCTCCCCTTTGGTCTGACCTTTCGTTGAACTTAGGCGCGAAATCGCTCGCGAAGTATTGCGCCCGGCTACCGGACTGCTACAGTTTCTTCATAACAACAAGGGATCGTTGGAAATGACGACCCAACAGGGAGAGCCAAGCGGGGACAACGGCGCGTCGATTGAGCTGCGTGGTAAGGTCAAGTGGTTCAATGCAGTCAAGGGCTATGGTTTCCTGGCCCTCGACGTCGACAATAGCGATGCGTTCCTGCACGTAACGACACTGCGCCAATCCGGGCATGAAGATCTCAAGCCCGGTGCGACAGTGACTTGTTCAGGCGTGCGCGGCCCCAAGGGCTGGCAGGTCATGAAGGTGCTCGACGTCGATTCGTCGACGTGCGTGAGCACGACGCCCAAGCCGCCGCCGGCACCGGAAGGAATCGCGGTCGGCGACTACATTGCTGTTCTGGTCAAGTGGTACAACAACGAGCGCGGCTACGGCTTCGTGACTCGTGAAGCCGCTGACGGCGACATCTTCGTGCATGCAGCGGTGCTGCGCCGGCACGGCATGGATTCGCTGGCGCCGGGGCAGAAGGTGATGGTGCGCATCGCCGAGGGCCAGAAGGGCCTACAGGTCGTCGAGATCCGAGCCGCTTGACCGCGGCCGGTTTCGTCGCGCACTAAGGGCGCATGGCGTTCCAGTTCGTGTCGCTGCCGCTCGGCAACAATATCGGCCGTCGTGTCCTGCTCGGTGCTTCGCTCAGCCTGGCGGGGGTGACCGCCTGCGCGCAGGACTCCGATGTAAAATTCCAGAAGTCGTCGTTGGTGATCGTTACGGCCAATCGCGAGATCAAGTTCGACGTCGACCTCGCGACCAACGACGCCGAGCGCGCGCACGGCCTGATGTTCCGCAAGCAGCTCGGCGCCTACGAGGGCATGCTGTTCGACTTCTTCAAGGAGATGCCGGTCAGCTTCTGGATGAAGAACACCCTGATCCCGCTCGACATGGTGTTCATCGCCGGCGACGGCACGATCAAGCACGTGCACGCCAACGCCGTGCCGATGTCGACCGACACCATCCCCAGCCAATACCCGGTGCGCGCTGTGCTCGAGATCAACGGCGGCAGTGCCGCGCTGCTCGGCATCAAGCCCGGCGACAAGGTCAAGCATCCGATCTTCGGCAACGCCTGATCATTTGGCGGCTTGCCGCCCAATGCGCCTAACGCTTCAGCACCGCCGTCATGCCGTCGCCGACGGCGAACAGGGTGAGATCGACCCGCTCATCCTTCGCGAGCTTGGCATTCAGCGCGCGGATCGCCTTGGTGTCAGCCGTCTTGTCGTCGCGATCAATGACCGAGCCGCCCCATAGCACGTTGTCGATCAGGATCAGCCCGCCCGGCCGCAACAGGGTGAGGCAGCGCTCGTAGTAGGCGTCGTAGTCGTTCTTGTTGGCGTCGATGAACGCCATGTCGATGCGGCCCGCGAGGCCCTTGGCCAGCAGCCCGTCGAGCGTCTCGAGGGCAGGGGCGACGGTCAGCTCGATTTTGTGGTCGAGGCCGGCCTCCTTCCAGTAGCGCCGGCCGATGCCGGTCCATTCCTCGCTGACGTCGCAACACCACAGCTTGCCGTCGGCCGGCAGCGCTTCGGCGACGCACAGCGCCGAGTATCCGGTGAAGGTGCCGACCTCGACGGCCTGCCGTGCGCCGATCGCCCTGGCGAGCAGCGCCATCTGTTGACCCTGGTGCGCCGAGATCTGCATGCCCGCCTGCGGCAGCTTCGTCGTTTCCTCGCGCAGCCGACGCTTGATCGGGCTGTCGCGCAGCCAGTTCTTGTCGACGTAGTCGGCGAGGTCGCCGTTGATCGTGGGCCAGCTCTTCATGCGCAATTACCTCTCATGTCATCGCGGGACAGCGGCGCAGTTGGCATTTCACGCCGGCAAGGAGACATCGCCCCATGGAAACCAACACGACCGACATCGCCACTTTCGTCGACCGCTACGTCAACATCCGGAATGAGCCCGACGCCGACCGGCGCCGCCAGACCATCCGGGAACTGTGGCAGGAGGATGCCAGTCATCTCGCCCGGACGCTCGAGGCGGTCGGCTATGACGGCATCGAGACCCGCGTCGCCAACGCCTACCAGAAGTGGGTGCAGGAGAAGGGCAACGTGTTTCGCCTGCGTGACGGCGTCGACGGCCATCATGGCACCATCAAGCTGCGCTGGGAGATGCTGCCGGCCGCGGGCGGCGAGGTGATCTCGATCGGCTTCGACTTCCTCGTGCTGGGCGAGGACGGACGGATCCGGACCGGCTACCAGTTCATTGAAGTTTGACGGCGTACTTCTTCAGCTTCTCGAGCGGCACGACCTGCAGGGTCACGGCATGCGTCGCCTCGAGCACGACCTGCGGCGCCGCATTGGCGTCGAGCGCCTCCTTCCAGCGTGCCGCGCACAGGCACCAGCGGTCGCCGGGCTTCAGCCCGGCGAAGCCGTAGTCGGGCATCGGTGTGGAGAGGTCGTTGCCCTGCGCCTTGGAAAAGGCCAGGAATTCGGCCGTCATGACGACGCAAACCGTATGCAGGCCCATGTCCTCCCGGCCGGTATTGCAGCAGCCATCGCGATAGAACCCGGTCAGCGGCGCGAGGGAGCAGGGCTGCAGCGGCCCCCCCAGCACGTTGATCGAGGGCGCGCGGCCGGGCCGGCCTTCTTCGGGCGTCTGGTCGAACATGGCCTATTCTAGCACACTCGAATTTGCGCTTTCGAGGCGCCCCGAGCGCTGGTAAAAACCCCCGCGTCATCAAGTGTTTGCGGCGGGGCGTAGCGCAGTCTGGTAGCGCGTCTGCCTTGGGCGCAGAAGGTCGTCGGTTCAAATCCGGCCGCCCCGACCAACGCCCGCCGAGAGAGTGGAGACCGATGAAGGTTCGCATCTTCAAGCCCGCCAAGACGGCCATGCAGTCCGGCGTTGGCAAGACCCACCTGTGGGTCCTGGAAAGCGAGCCCACGCCCAAGGAAGTCGAGCCGCTGATGGGCTGGACCGCCTCGCGCGATACCATGCAGCAGGTCCAGTTGCGCTTCGCCACCCTCGACGAGGCCAAGGCGCATGCCGAGAAGAACGGCTGGCAGTACACGGTCGAGACGCCGCATGTGCGGGCCATCAGACCCAAGGCCTACGCTGACAATTTCGCCTACAATCGGGTTGGGCGCTGGACGCATTGAGCTGACCCCGTAGCTCAACTGGATAGAGCACCTGCCTTCTAAGCAGGATGTTGCGTGTTCGAGCCACGCCGGGGTCGCCAATCCGATCGAAGGGCGTAGGACACAGTGGGTCGCAATTTCCTTCTTCTGATCGCGCTGCTAGCCACGCTGGTCGGGATGGGCTCCTGGGACAACCGGCGCCAGATGGAGCGCGTGCTGGGCGAGGGCTATCCGACGACAGCGCAGATCACCGGCGCGCAGTCCATGCCGGTCGCTGCCTTCAACGGCTGGCGGCCGCGCTTGATCGAACAGTCGCTCGCGGTGGACCTCGAGTGGAAGAGCAAGGACGGCAAGTCGCATATCTTCCGCAACGTGCCGGTATCCGCGGGCCTCGAGCGGTCCATCGTCAATGGCAGCCAGGTCCGCCTGCTGCCCGTGCCAGCGAAGGTGCTCGATGACGGATCGGCCGTGCCGGTCATCACGTCGGATGCGAGCGCCCGGCTCGCCTCACTGCAGAGCTGGCTGGCGGCGTCGGGTTATGCCGCGCTCGCTGCGTGGGCAGGCTTTGCCGCGCTCTCGCTGCTCGGTGGACGCGGTCGGAGAGTTGTCACGGCCATCCCGCCGAAGCCACTGCCGCCGCGCCGCACCTTCATTGGGCTTGCCGTGCTGGTGGTGGGCGGCTTCCTGGCCTTCAGTGCCTGGTCGTCGGGGCGGACGGTCGATGCGGTCGCCTTGGGCGGGGAGCAGATCACCGCTGACATCCTGCAAGCGACTGAAACCAAGGGCGGGCACGCGATCCGGATCGGCTGGTCGGACGGGACGGGGGTGCATCACTATGGGCCGATCCCGATCGGCGAGGCCTTCTGGAACAAGATCACCCAGAACGGGCAACTGACGGTCCACCAGACCGCCATCCGTTATCGTGGCGACGATCCCGCGGCGCGGCCGCTGATCGTCGACGATGCTTCCGAGGCGCACTGGTCGGTGCGGGTCGCGATGGGGGCGGGGCTTCTGTTGATCCTGTTCGGGACGGCTCTTTTCGTGTCGGGACTGCGCGCGAGGCGGAACTAAGTCCAAAAGAAGGTTGCGAGCGATTCTCATTTGCCATATGCAGATGCTAATCATTCGCAAAACCTTTGGGGGCTACAGTGTCTCGTCGCGTACCTGTTAAGACTGCCATGATGGGATTGTTGGTTGGAGCGCCGGTGGCGATGGCCCAGCAGGCCACGCCGCCCCAGCCGTCAGCGGCGCCTCCGCCCGACCAACCGAACACAGCCCAGCCCGCAGCGCCAAGCCCCTTGCCGACGGCGACGATGGCGCCGATCAGCGTCACGGGCGCGCGGCCGAGCGAGGACTTCTCACCGCCGACGCCCAGCCTCAATCGCCTCGGTGGCGACGTGCACGACATCCCGCAGTCGATCACGATCATCAGCCGGCCGCTGATGCAGTCGCAGGGCGTCACCTCGCTGCAGAGCGCGGTGCGCAACATTCCGGGCGTCACGCTGGGCGCGGCGGAAGGCGGCACGATCGGCAACAACATCTACCTCAACGGCTTCAATGCCCGCACCGATCTGTTCCTCGAAGGCATGCGCGATCCTGGCCAGTACTATCGCGACACGTTCGCCCTCGAGCAGATCGAGGTGCTGATGGGGCCGTCGTCGATGCTGTTCGGCCGCGGCTCGACCGGCGGCGTCATCAACCAGGTCCTGAAGAAGCCCACGCTCAACAAGTCGACCGAGCTCACCGTCTCCGGCACGACCAACGCGTTCGGCCGCACCACCGCCGACATCAATGTGCCCACGGGCGAGTCCTCGGCGGCGCGGGTCAACATGATGTTCCAGGCCGGCAGCGTCTCGACACGCCAGCAGACGGACGTGCGGGACTTCGGCATCGCGCCGTCCTACAAGTTCGGCATCAACACGCCGACCGAGATCACGCTGTACGGCCTCCTGCAGTACAACCACGATCACGTCGACTACGGCCTGCCGGCGCTCAACCGCTACCCCGCGAACGTCAGTCCCAATCTCGCCTACGGCTTCCCGTCCGATCACACCGATCAGTTCATCTCCATGGCGGGGGCCAATATCGAGCACAAGGTCAACCCCGACCTGAAGCTGCGCAGCACGACGCAGTTCAACTACGTGAACACCAACGTGGTCGAGACGGCGCCGCAGTCGGTGGGATTTGTCTCCACGTCCGGCACCTACACCGCACTCACGGGAAGCACCGTCTTCGGTGCTGGCTCCAACCTGTTCGTCCGCCAGCAGAGCCACGACCGCATCATCGACGACATCACGCTCAACAACCAGACCGAGCTCGAAGCGAAGTTCAGGACCGCCTCGCTCGGCCATACGCTGCTCGCCGGCGTCGACCTGGGATACGAGAGCTATCGCAACCAGGCCTACACGCGGACCGGCACCTGCAACGGCGGCGCGCTGACGGCCGGCTTCGTCGGATGCACGCCGCTGATCGCGCCGAGCGGCACCGGCCCTGTCCTGCCCGAAGTCACGGCTAACCTCGCGATGGGTTACGCCTATGCATTTGGCGCCTATGCCAACGACACGGTCGAGATTATCCCTGAGGTCAAGGTCGTCGGAGGCCTGCGCTACGACGTCTACTATTCGCAGATCGGCAACTCGATCAACAGCGCCAATACGCCCGCCAACACGGCGGTGCCGTACTTCGCCCAGACCGACCAGTTCGTGAGCTACCGCGCCGGCATCATCTTCCAGCCGCAGAAGTGGCAGACCTACTACGTGTCGACCAGCACGTCGTTCAATCCGTCGCTGGAGCAGCTCACCTCGACGACAGGCAGCCAGAGTCTTCCGCCTGAAAACAACACGGCATACGAAGCCGGCGTGAAGTACGACCTGCTGAAGGAATCGTTGTCGCTGACGGCCGCGATCTTCCAGATCACGCAGAACAATGCACGCACCACCAACGGCGACGGCACCTTCAGTGCGGCCGGCACGATCCGGGTGAAGGGTGTCCGCACGGGCGTCGCCGGCAGCATTACGCCCGAATGGCAGGTGTTCGGCGGCTATACATACCTCGATGCGCGCATCATCGACGGCATCGGCGTCGGAACGCAGAACATGATCCCGCAGAACACGCCGACCGACTCGGCATCGGTGTGGACCACCTACACCATCGCCAAGAAGTACGAGATCGGCGGCGGCGTCACCTACACCGGCGTGCGCTTCGCCAACAACACGGACTCGACGGCCGTCCCCGCGGGCTATCACGCCGATGCCACGCTCGCGTACAAGATGGAGAAGAGCACCCTGCGCCTGAACCTCTTCAACCTGACCAACACGACCTACTACGAGCAGGCGATGGCGTCCGACGGCGGTCGTACCGTTCCGTATACCGGCTTCACCGCGATGCTGACCTACTCGGCCCGACTGTAGCCACAGAGGAGCGTTAGCCGTCGCCATGCTCGTCTGTATTCCCAAGGTGCTCGACGCCGCGCAGCTCGTAAGCCTGCGCGAGCGTCTGGACCGTGCCAACGCGTGGGTCGACGGCCGCGTCACGGCCGGCTACCAGGGCGCGCCGGTGAAGTTCAACCAGCAGATCGACGAGCGCAGCCAGGTCGCGCTCGAATGCCAGCGCATCATCGTGCCGGCGCTCGAGCGCAATCCGCTGTTCATCAGCGCCGTGCTGCCCAACGTCATCTACCCGCTGATGTTCAACCGCTACAGCGAGGGCATGACCTTCGGCGCGCATGTCGACGGCAGCGTGCGGATCAGCCCGCATGACGGGCGCAAGATCCGCACCGACATCTCGGCGACACTGTTTCTCACCAACCCCGAGGACTATGACGGCGGCGAACTGCAGATCGAGGACACCTACGGCCGCCACAGCATCAAGCTGGCGGCGGGCGATATGGTCGTCTATCCGGCCACCAGCCTGCACAACGTGACACCGATCACACGCGGTGTGCGAACCTCGTGCTTCTTCTGGGCGCAGAGCCTGATCCGCGACGACCAGCAGCGTACCTTGCTCTATGAAATGGACGGCGCTATCCAGCGCCTCAATCAAACCAATGCGGACGAGACGGCGCGCCGATCGCTGATCGGCTGCTATCACAATCTCGTGCGCCAATGGAGCGAGACCTAGATGGTCGACACGACCGCTGGCACCTTCAAACCGAGCGTCAACCGGCGCCTCGCCTTTGTGCGATGGGTGCGTCGGATGCATGGCTGGTTTGGCCTTTGGGGTGCGCTGCTCGGCCTCATGACCGGCACGAGCGGCGTGTGGCTCAATCATCGCGCGACGCTCAAGCTCGAATTGCCTTCGCAGCAGCACATGAACGCCCAGCTTGCCTTGCCCGATCCCGCGCCGCCGACGGCGGACGCGATGGCTGCCTGGCTGCAGGGCGCGCTGAAGCTCGACCGCGGCCCCAACAACGTGCGCGTCGAGAAGGCGCGGCCGGTGCCGTGGGCGGACAGGGGGGCGGAGAGGGGTGCTACGCGCGGCGAGGGCTCCGGACGGGGCGAGCGGCCTCTGATGCAGCCCGAGCGCTGGATGTTCAACTTCGGCGGACCCAACCGCGTGGTGCAGGTCGAATACTGGGCCGGCAACAAGTCGGCGAGCGTGCGCACGACGGCCAACGGCTTCATCGCCACGCTCACCAACCTGCACAAGGGCGTCGGCATGCCGATCCCCTGGATCCTACTGATCGACACGTTGGCGGGCAGCCTGATCTTCCTGTCGGTGAGCGGCCTCATCCTGTGGTGGGAGACCAACCGCCGCCGCACGCTGGGCATCGCCATCTTCGCCACCGCCGTCGCCACGACGGTAGGGTTGGCGATGTGGCCCATGTCGTGAGCGAGTTGTCATGAGTGCGATGTCATGAGTACGCCGAGCTACATCCAGCCGTTGTCGCGCAAGGCGCGCTGGGGCGTGCTGGCGGCGGTGCTCGCCTTCCATGCCGGCATTGGCCTGGCGCTGGCCATGGTGCAGCCCAAGGCGCTGACGGTGGGCGACGTCGCCTCCATGGAAGTGCGCATGGTCAGCGCCGAGCAGCCGCCGCAACCGCCCGAGCCGCCGGTGCAGCTCGACGTGCCGCCGCCGGACGACACGCCGCCGCCCGAGGTGCCGCAGCTCGAATCGATGATCCAGCCGCCGATGCCGGACCTGCCGCCGCCCGAGTTCCCGGTCCAGGCGCCGCCGCCCAAGCCGCCGGCCCCCAAGCCACCGCCACCGAAACCGCAGCCGCCCAAGCCGCATCCGCAGCAGGCGACGCCAGCACCCGCGCCGGCGCAGCCGACCCAGCAGGCCACGACGGCCGCGCCGCAAACGCTGTCGATCTTCCAGGTCAGCTACAGCGTGCGGCCGGTACTGGTGTATCCGGTGCGCGAGCGGCGCGCCGGCCACCATGGGACGACGCAGATCCGCGCCTACATCGATGCCAGTGGCGTGCCTCAACAGGTCGTCGTGGAGAGATCGTCCGGTTATCCGACGCTCGACGAAGCCGCAGTGGACGCGATGCGCAAGGCGCGCGTCAACACCGGCGGACGCGCGTTCACGGTGACGGGGCCGTTCACGTTCAATCTTGCCGAGTAGCAGTATAGGTGACGTATGAGTGACACGAGTGACCTGGGATTCGGCCATTTCCTGGCCCACGCCGATATCGTGGCGCAGGTGTTGCTGGTCGTGCTGGCGTGCATGTCGGCGATCTCCTGGTACCTGATCGTGTCCAAGGGCATCGCCTCGGTGATCCGCTCGCAGCGCAGCCGGAAGTTCATCGAATTCTTCTGGAGCGCGACCTCGCTCGACGTGGTGCAGAACGAGCTCAGCATCCACGGCGTCAAGGAGCCGTTCGGCCATCTCACGGCGCATTCGCTGGCCGCCCAGCAGCACCACGAGAAGTTCGGCGCCGGCAAGCTCGAGGAGGCGGGCAGCGAGCAGGAGTTCCTGACCCGCACCATCAAGAAGGTGCTCGACGAGGAGACCACCGCGCTCGAGAACGGCCTCACCATGCTCGCCACGGTCGGCGCGACCGCGCCGTTCGTCGGCTTGTTCGGCACGGTGTGGGGCGTCTATCACGCGCTGATCACCATCGGCATGACCGGCTCGGGCATGCTCGACAAGGTGGCGGGTCCGGTCGGCGAGGCGCTGATCATGACCGGCATCGGCCTCGCAGTCGCCCTGCCGGCGGTGATGGGCTACAACTGGCTGACCCGCTCGAACCGCGTGCTGAGCGCCAGGCTCGATGCCTTCGCCTTCGAGCTGCTGACCTTCCTGTCGACCGGCCGTGCGCTGCAGGGCCGTTCGCTGCGGGCCGGCGGCGTCAACCTCAGCGCCGTCAAGTAAGCGGGGGACTTCGTCATGGCTTTCGGAAGCTTCGACCGCAAGAACGCCTCGGCGCCGATGGCCGAGATCAACATGGTGCCGTTGATCGACGTCGTGCTGGTGCTTCTTGTGATCTTCATCGTCACCGCGCCGCTGATGACGCATGCGGTGAAGCTCGACCTGCCCAAGGCGGTGTCGCAGGCCGACATCCAGAAGCCGGAGAAGATCGAGTTCTCGATCGACGCCAACGGCGGCCTGTTCTGGAACGGCACGCCGCTCGACCGCGAGGATGCCCAGGCCAAGTTCCTCGAGGCCGGCCAGAAGCGGCCGCAACCCGAGGTCTACCTGCGCGCCGACCAGGGCGTGCCCTATCGCTTCGTCGCCGAGACGCTGGCCGACGCCTCGAAGGCCGGCCTGAGCAAGGTCGCATTCGTCAGCGATCCGACGAAGTAGGCGCTCTGCGGCCTAAGCGTCAGCGATGGCCTCCATGGTGGAAGCCATGATGGAAGCCCCCGTGGAATCCGCCATGGAAGAAGTGCTTGTGCCGTAAAGGGTGAAAACCTTCGCCGAAGAAGACGAGCCCTCCGGCGAAGAAAGGGGGACCGTAGCCCCAGGAATCCGCCCAATAGTATTGGTAGGAATTCGGAGTGACGTAGATCATCTGCGCGGGCAACGTGTAGACTTGCAGTGGCAATCCGGGCGTGTTTTGGGTGACCTGCCAGGAGCCGTCTGGCCGTCGGCAGATCTGTCCGAACGCCTGCCGTTGCTGTCCGTCGACCATCACCGGCATGGTGAAGTTGCGACAGGTGGGAGAGCTTTGCTCGGGTACAGGTTGCGAAACGACCCCCGGCACCGAAGCACTGACCGTGGACGGCAGCGCCACGAATCCTGCGATCGCAACGGCTGCCGCGATCCTCAAAAAGGGAAACTCACCTGGACCTCCTGTTGTGAGCCGACTTCATTGTGAAGTGCGGGGATCGGCAACATTGATCGGAACCGTGTAGACCTGAGTGGGCAACCCTGGCGTCGTTTGTGTGATGCGCCAGGTGTCGTCGGGTTGAAGGCAGGCCAGAACGTCGGCTTGCTCTTGCACCCCGCCGACGGTGATGGGCATCTGATATCTGCGGCAGTCTTGTGTAGCCTGCCGTGCGCCGTCGAGGCTTGAGCAAGCCGGCGAACACCCCAGAAGTAGAAGCAGACCTAAGCAACGCATGGGCGCCCATCCTGCAGCAGCGCACGTGGTATGGTCGCCGGCTCGGCGCCAGATGCGTCACGACGATTTGAAGATCGCCCACTGCTCTGCCGTCCGGCGCTGAAGGAGAAAGTTGCCAATGTCGTTTGATTCCAGGCCGACGATCGACGCGCCGGACGACGATCCGTACCTCTGGCTGGAGGAGGTCGAGGGCGCCCGCGCCGCGGCCTGGGTCGACGGGCAGAACGCGCGCACCGTCGCGGCATTCGGGGGGCCGGCGGTCGAGCAGGACGCCACGACGCTCGCGGCTATCTTCGACCGGCCCGACAAGATCGCGATTCCCGGCCGGCGCGGGACCTGGTGGTATAACTTCTGGAATGACGCGGCGCATCCGCGCGGCGTGTGGCGGCGCACTACCGCCGAGAGCTACCTGACCGACGCTCCGCAATGGGACGTGCTGATCGACCTCGACGCGTTGGCTACGGCCGAGGGCGAGGACTGGATATGGAAGGGCGCGGTCACGCGGCCCGTCAAACATGACCGCGCCATCGTGGGCCTGTCGCGCGGCGGCAGCGACGCGGTCGTGCTGCGCGAGTTCGACATAGAGACGAAGGCCTTCGTGTCCGACGGCTTCGCGCTCACCGAGGCCAAGGGCTACGCGACCTGGATCGACGACGACACCTTGCTGCTCGCCAGTGCCCATGGCGGCGCGGCGACGACGTCGGGTTACACCCGCACCGTGCGGCTGTGGCGGCGCGGCACGAAGCCCGAAGAGGCGTCGGTGCTGTTCGAGGTGCCAGCCGACCACATGTCGGCGTCGGGTGGCGTCGACCGCACCGATCCCGAGCGGCCGATCTGGTTCTACGACCAGGTCGGCTTCTTCGACGTGCAGGTCTGGCGGGAGAAGACGCCGCTCGATCTGCCGACCGGCGTGAACCTCGACAGCGCCGGCGGCTGGCTCACGATCAAACCGCGCAAGGACTGGACGGTCGGCGGCCGCACCTGGCGCGGCGATTCGCTGCTCGGTATCCGGCTCGACGCCTTCCTCGCGGGCGACCGGAACTTCGAGCTGCTGTTCGAACCGCAGCCGCGGCGCGTGCTGACCAATTTCACGTGGAACGCCGGCCGGCTGATTCTGTCGATCTCCGACAACCTCGATCCGGTGCATGAGGTGCTGGTGCCCGGCGAGCGCTGGGCGCGCACGACGCTCGCCGACCTGCCGCGCATCGGCGTGATCGATGTCTGGCCACTCGATATTGAGCGGTCGGAGGCCAACAGCGAGCTGCTGGCGAGCACGCAGGATCCGCTCAGCCCCTCGACCTTGCTGCGGCTCGAGCCGGACAAGGCCCCGACGGTCCTCAAGCGCTCGCCGCCGGTGTTCGCAGCCGAGGGCCTGGTGGTGACGCGCCACGAGGCCGTCTCGGTCGACGGCGAGCGCATCCCGTACGTCCAGACCGGCCCCGCGACGGAGACCGGCGAGGCGCCCGTCTACATGACCGGCTATGGCGGCTTCGGGATCGCCTCGCGGCCGTACTACAACTCGGCGATCGGCAAGCTGTGGTTGGAGCGCGGCGGCACCAGCGTGCTGGCGAACATAAGAGGCGGCGGCGAGTTCGGCGTGCCGTGGCATGAGGCGGGGCGCGGCGCGGGCAAGCGGCTGACGCACGACGACTTCGCGGCGGTCGCCGCCGATCTCGTGAAGCGCGGCGTGACGGTCCCCAAGCGCATCGCGGCCGAGGGCGGCAGCAACGGCGGCATCCTGATCAGCAACATGATGACGCGCTATCCCGAGCGCTTCGGGGCGCTGCTCTGCACCATCCCGCTGATCGACATGCGCCGCTACAGCAAGCTGCTCGCCGGCGCGAGCTGGATCGCCGAGTACGGCAATCCCGACAAGCCAGAGGAGTGGGCGTGGCTCAGGACCTACTCGGCCTATCACGCGGCCGAACCCGGCAGGCCCTATCCGCCGATCCTTTTCGCCACGACGCGGCGCGACGACCGGGTGCATCCCGGCCACGCGCGCAAGATGGCGGCCAAGCTGCAGGCGATGGGCTACCACGAGGCATACTTCTACGAACCGCCGGCAGGCGGCCACGGCTACGGCAAGGACAACCGCGAGCGCGCGCACTTCATGGCGCTGGGCTACGCGTTCCTGCAGAAGAACATCGGCTGGACCGTCAGGTCTTGAGGGCGATTGTCGCGGCGCCGGCGGTGATCAGCAGGCTGCCGCCGGTTCGGTTGATGATCTTGAGTGCACGGGGATTGGAAACCAGGCCACGGGCGCGGCTGGCGACCAGCGCGTAGCCGAAGGCATTGCTGAAGGCGAGCACCAGGAACGTCGCCTCGAACACCAGCATCTGCGTCAGGAAGTCGGCGTGCGGGTCGAGGAAGGCCGGCAGGAAGGCGACGAAGAAGGTGATGCTCTTGGGATTGAGCGCCGTCACCAGCCAGGCATGGCCCAGCATCTTCGCGGCCGACACCGCATCGGTGCGCGGCCTGGCCTCGAGCGTGCCGCCGGCGCGCCACAGCTTGACGCCCAGCCAGACGAGATAGGCCGCACCGATCCACTTCAGCACCGTGAACAGCGTCGCCGAGGCGGCAAGCAGGGCGCCCAGCCCGAGCATGGAGAGCGTCATTGCGGTGAAGTCGCCCAGCGCCACGCCGATCGCCATCGGCAGCGCCGTGCGCCAGCCCTGGCCGAGCGCGTAGGACACGACCAGCAGCACGGTCGGGCCGGGGATGACGAGCAGGATGGAGGATGCCGCCGCAAAGGCGAGCCAGAGGGACCAGGTCATCGGGTGATCAAGCCACAACGAACGCCGAGTTTCAAAGCGGCTGAAATCGCGTGAAGACGTCCATCGGGCCGTAATAGGCCCCGACGCGCACATACAGGGAATGATCGGCGATGATCATGGTCAGCGCATAGAGATCCAGGAACGGTGTCAGCAGGAAGAGGATCCGGCGCAGGCGGGCATCCGGGATCGGCAGGGCGAACGACGGCAGGAGGCACATGTACCAGAACTGCACGTTGCGATGGATCTTGCACACCAGCAGGAACAGGAGCGGCGCGAGGTAGGCCAACCGTCCGTTCCGGTTGGTCACGAGCCCGACGGCCAGTAGCGCGATGACACCATAGGAGACGAGCGCATTGGTCGCGACGATCCAGGAGGGAAGCCAGACGAACATCGCCGGCGCGAAGACGTTCCAGTAGTAGGGATTGAAGGCAAGCGGGGCGCTGTATCCCAACTGATGCACGGCCGGATAGTAGGCCAGCGCCACCGCGGTGGGCGCGAAGCCGGCGGCGAAGGCCGCGGTGGCGGTCCAGGCCCTCGTGCCCAGTTCCTTCCAGACGAGCCAGGCCACCAGCGGGAGGAGCAGGATCGCCGTCAGCTTGACCTGGACTGCCAGCGCCAGCGCAACGCACGCCAGGCGCGGCGCACGCTTGAGCAGGAAGAACGCCAGGAAGACGAACAGGTTCTGCAGCGCCTCGAACTGGCCCTCGCGCGAGATCCACCAGATCGAGTTCGGTGCCGCCCAATAGATCAGCGCCAGCCAGCGGTCGCGGCTGACGACGCCGACCAGGACCGCATTGACAGCCTCGACGGCCGTAAGGCCGAGCCGGACGAAGAACAGCGTCGGCGAGATCCAGCTTACGACCGTGAAGAAGAGCAGGGTAACGATCGGGTAGTTGTAGGGAAGGTCGGACCAGGCAATGTCGCCGTAGCCGGCGCCGAAGTGGATCAGCGGTTGGCCCAGCGCGCCCAGCCCATGTCGGCTAACCAGCAGGGCGTAGTGGATGTGGCGCGAGATATCGCCGGTATGCTCCGGTAGCCGCAGGCACTCGTGCACCCTCAGGACCAGGGCGCCGGCGGCGAGCGCGATCCACAGGGCCGTGGCCACTCGGTGCGCGAGGGCGCTTTCCACCGGCCCGGCCGTCTTCGTCATGCGGCGGAATTGTGAGGGCTGTGCCGCCCTGTGTATAGGAGCGCGGCAGCCTGACCGTTGGCCGCCCAAGTCGGCGGCTTGTATATTTCTGGCTCGCTCGATCCCTCACGGGGTGTGAAGGGATGGTCATTGAGTCATTGTCGTACTTCAGCCACCGGCCACCAGAGCCGGCAGGGATGAGAGTAGATGGATGCCAATCTGCGCAGCCGGGTTCCGCTGGAGCCGCAGGCGCTCAAGTCTTTCTTCCAGGGCGTCGAGCACAGCCGTTATGACGCGCGCGACGACTTCTTCGGGCTGAACTTCTCGGCCCAGCGGGTGCTCTCGAACTTCGCCTGGGATGTCTACAGCTACAACGCCTATCTCGCCTATGCGCGCGCCATGAAGCCGACGCAGGAGCCTGAGGTCAGCAAATCGGGATTGCATCTCGGCCACCTGTCGGCCGAGCAGACCCGGCTGCTGCAGGACATCTTCGCGAGCTGCGAGGAGAAGCCGCTCGATCCATTCGCCTTCCGCTCGGGCTACCTGTTCGAGCCGCGCCAGAGCGTCCACGAGTCGATGAGCCGCATCAATCGCTACTTCGTACCCAGCGCCAGGTTCTACAGCGACCTCCCCAAGATCCTCGATCCGCTTGCGGCCGAGATCGAGACGCTCTGCGGCCATTTCTGGCGGCCCTGCGGGATGCGCATCTTCAGCGTGCGCCCGCTGCCGGAGACGCACTCGATGCACTTCGACGGATGGCCGCTCGCCATCAAGCGCCTGTACTTTTACCCGTACGGTGTCGACCGCGAGCTCGGCTCGACCGAGATGATCGACAAGCAGGGCCGCAAGCGCATCGCCGAGGGTGGGCCCGGGACCTGGATGCTGTTCGAGAACAGCCAGGTCATGCACCAGGCGCTGCCCAATGCGGTCAAGGAACGGGCCACGATCGAGATCACGGTTGCGCCGTCCTTCAAGACCGACACGACGATCGTCGAAGCCGGCGTGAACGGGATGTTCCCGTTCTACCCGTTCGAGGACGCCCTGCCGGACGAGTCCGTTCTGCCGAAGGAGTTCCGGTTCGGGACGGTCGAGCATCGCGCGCTGCGGCGCACCGCCGGACTCGCGGTGACGCTGCCACTGGGCGACCACAGCCTCGGCGTCGATCCCTATGTCGGCGTCGACCCGGAGGAGGAGGAGCGGCCCGCCAGGCTGATCGACCGGCTCAAAGTGTGGCTGACGTCCTTGCTCCGCGGTGGCCGCTGAGGCGGTCCGGTGGGAAAAGGCGATTAGCGCGCCTTCATTTTGATGTGGACAAGATTGGGCTGGCCCAAACTTGTCACCGACAAAAAGAAGGAACAATGATAGCGGAAGCCATGAAGAAAGCCCCCTACCACCACGGCGACCTGCGTGAAGTACTGGTCGCAGCCGGCCGCCGGCTGCTCGAAGAGAATGGCCTGCGCGGCTTCACCCTGCGTGAATGCGCCCGCCGCGCCGAGGTCAGCCACGCAGCGCCGGCGCACCACTTCGCCTCGATCGACGACCTGCTGGCCGAGATCGCCACCCGTGGCTACCACGAGCTCATGGTCGCCATGGAGAACGAGGCCAAGCGCGCCAAGTCCGACCCGACCGCCCGGCTGGTGGCGCAAGGCGTCGGCTACATGGCTTTTGCCGCCGCCAATCCGGTGTTGTTCCAGCTGATGTTCAACCGCGAGGCCAGCCGCTTCGAGACACCCGGTCTCGCGGCGGCGGCGAAGCTGGCCTATCACCTGCAGCTTGCCGCGGTCGACGCGGTGATCCCGTCGGCCTCGACGGAAGTGCGCAAGCGGCTGGCCGACTTCGCCTGGGCGACGATGCACGGCTTCATCGTCCTGGTGCTGGAAGGCCAGATCGGCGAAGGCGACTCGCCGCGCGCACTCAAGGCCCGCAGCATGGCCACGCTGGCCGCGATGGCCGAGACGGTGGTCCGGGTCGGCGGTGTCGGGGGATAGCCTAGAGAACGATGCGCCAGCGCAGCGCTTCGTCGCCGCCGTGCGCCTCTGTCTTCCTGAAGCGCTCCACCAGCGTGCCGCCGTTGGCGATGATCACCTTCTGCGAGGGGAGGTTGTCGGTGTCGGTCGTGAGCTCGACATAGGTCAGCCCCATCTTGCGAGCCTCCGGCAACATCAGCGCGAGCGCCCGTGTGGCATAGCCGAGGCCGCGCTTCGACGGCACCACCCCATAACCGATATGGCCCAGCACATAAGGCGGCAGCGCAGATGTGCCGGGCTGCCAGCGAAAACCGATATGGCCGCAGAACACGCCGTCCCACAGCCAGCGCCGGTAGCCAGGCAGGCGCGGCCCGGTCGAGCCGTCGGGCTGGGTAATCGGCTTGCCCTTGCCGTCGCGGTCATCGAGCGAGGCCACGAACGCCGCCGGATCGGCCTCGATCTTCGCCAGCTCATCGAGCGCCGAGGGCGCACCGCGGCTGTTGTCGGGATAGAATTCGCCACGTCTCAGCGCGCCGGCATAGGCGTCGAGGCGGTCGAGCGAGGGAACGACGAGCTCCATGGCTTGCTGTAGCATGGATTCATGAGCTCCAACCCGGTCCTCGTGCTCGACATCGATGGCGTCGTCTCGCTCGCCCAGCCCGGCTCGCCCGCGCCGTGGTACGCGACGCTGAAGGAGGATTGGGGCTTCAGCCACGATGAGATGGCGCCCGAGTTCTTCCGGAAGCCCGTGTTCATGGAGGTCCTTCGCGGTCGGCTCGACCTCTACGTCGCGCTGCACGAGTACCTCGAGACCAAGGGCCTGGCCGACCGGCTGGAGGAATTCGTCGCCTACTGGTTCGAGAAGGACGCGGTGATCGACCGCGAGCTGCTGGCAATCGCCGACTCCTGGCGCCGACGTACCGGTGGGCGCGTGTTCGCCGCCTCAAACCAGGAGCATCACCGCGTCGCCTACCTGCGTGATCGGGCCGGGCTCGGCGCGCATTTCGACGAGATCATCTATTCGGCGGCGCTCGGCGTCTGCAAGCCGGACCGCGTATTCTACACCAACGCCCAGGCGCGCATGGGCGTGAGCGCCGCGCAGGCGATCCTGTTCGTCGACGACAGCGCTGCCAATGTCGACGGCGCGCGCATGGCCGGCTGGCGGGCGATGCTCTACCGCGACCGCGCCAGCCTCGCCCGCGCGCTGGCGGGATGGGGCTGAAGCGCGCTAGAACTTGGTCATGCTGATGTTCGAAATACCGTTCGGCACGACCGCGTGGGATGAGGTGGAGCGCACCGAGCATCCGGGCGAGACCGGCAAGGCCTATTGGCGCACGCGTACCTTCAACAACATCCGCGTGCGCATGGTCGAGTACACACCGGGCTATCTCGCCGATCATTGGTGCCAGAAGGGCCATGTGCTGCTGGTGCTGGACGGCGAGCTGCACACCGAGCTGGCCGACGGCCGCACCGTCGTGCTGAAGCCCGGCCAGAGCTACCAGGTCGCCGACAACGACATGGCCCACCGCTCGCGCACCGAAAACGGCGCCAA
>DASXQC010000560.1:0-13291 GCA_036493235.1 Reyranella sp. | reverse complement strand
CGCCGAGCGCCGACATCCTGTAGTAGGCCCGCAAGCCCTCGACGGCGAGGACGCTCATCGCTCGTTCCGGCCGAGGCGGCTCCGCGGGTCGATGTACTCGTTCATCGACACCGCCAGCAGGAACAGGCCGATGAAGGTCATGACGACCAGCAGGACGGGGAAGAAGATCCACCACCAGATGCCGGCCACCAGCGCTGTGTGCTGATTGGCCCAGTAGATCATGACGCCGATGGTCGGCGTGTTGATGTCGGTGAAGCCCAGGACGGACAGCGTGACCTCAAGGCCGATCGACCAGTTGATGTTGTTCATGGTGGTCGAGAACACGATCGGCAGGACGTAGGGCAGATGCTCCTCGACCAGGATCTGCCGCGTGCTCATGCCGGAGAAGATGCCGGTCTCGGTGAACTCGCGATGACGGAGGCTGAGCGCCACCGAGCGGATCAGGCGCGCGTCGTACGACCAGCCGAGGCAGGCCATCATCAGCGCCAGCAGGCCCCACGACATGTGGTCCTTCAGCACGAAGTAGAACAGCACCAGGATCGGGAACAACGGGATGACGATGAAGGTGTCGTTGATCGACATCAGCAGCCGGTCGACCCAGCCGCCGGCATAGCCCGCCACCAGCCCGATCAGCAGTGCCAGCAGGCGGCTCAGCACGGCGACGACAATGCCGAACACCAGAGTGTTGCGGATCGCGAAGGTCAGCAGCCAGAACAGCTCCTGACCGCGCGAGGTGGTCCCGAACCAGTATTCGGCCGACGGCGGCACGTCGGGCGGCACGACGAAGCTGTCGTTGGGTGGATAGGGCGAGAAGAACGACAGGCAGGCGAAGGCCGCCACCAGCGCCAGCAGCACGACGCCCGAGGCGAACTGGCGGTTGGACTTCAGCAGGGCAAAGAAGGAGCGCATCAGCGGGCCTTCACGCGCGGATCGAGCAATGGATAGGCGAGATCGATCGCCAGCACCGCGGCGGACACGGCCAGGATCGAGACCGTGGTGATGCCCAGCACCAGGCTATAGTCGCCGGCGTGGACGGCCGATATCAGCAGAGTGCCGATGCCGGGATAGCCGTACACCTGCTCGGTGATGATGGCGCCGTTGAAGATCGAGCCCAGCGAGATGGCGAGCCCCGTCACCTGCGGCACCAGGGCGTTGCGCATGACGTAGGAGCGCAGGATGCGGCTGCGCTCGACGCCGGCCAGCTCGGCATAGGCGACGTAGTCCTCGGTGACGATGTTGGAGACCAGCGAGCGCATGCCCATGAACCAGCCGCCCAGCCCGACCAGCGCCAGCGACGCCACCGGCAGGATGCCGTGCCGCAACAGGCTCAGGATGAACTCGCCGCTCCAGTCGCGCTTCATGTTCATGGTGTAGCCGCCGCTGATCGGCAGGATCGGCCAGAGGTAGCCGAACACGATCAGCAGCAGGAAGGCGACGATGTAGTAAGGGATCGGATGGAACGCCATCGCCAGGATGCCGGCGAAGCGCAGCGCCTTGTTGCGCCGATAGTAGCCGGCCAGCCCGCCCAGCAGGTTGCCGAGCACCCAGGTCAGCAGGGTCGACACGACCAGCAGCGCCACCGTCCAGGGCAACGCGCGGCCGATCAGCGTCGAGACCGGCGTCGGGAAGGCCGACAGCGAGGGACCGAAATCACCCACGGCGATACGATGCCAGAAGGTGACGTACTGGTCCCACCAACCGCCCTGAAGCCCGTACAGCTCCTTGAGCGACTGCCGCATCATCTCGACCGCCTCGGGATTGGTGCTGCCGAACTGGGTCGAAGCCGCAATCGACTGCTCCACCGGATCGATCGGCGTGGCATGGGTGACGATGAAGGCGATGTTGATGCCGATGAAGACCACCAGCGCGAACTGGCCGAGCCGCGTCAGGAGGTACGCAGGATAGCCGGTCATTTTTCGCCCTTCCTCCCCAGTCTGCTGGGGAGGTGTCGGCGTCTTACGACGACGGAGGGGTCATGGGCAGCAAATGGCTGCTTATGACTCCTCCGTCGCGGATAGAGCACTTTCACGCGCAGCGTGAAAGTGCCTACGCGCCACCTCCCCATATGAATGGGGAGGAACGTCGATTGCAAACTCACTGCTTCGGCTTGAGCTTCACCATCATGTACTTGGTGTTGCCCCAGTTCGGCACGGGATCGGTGTAGGGCGCGGTTGCCGCGTTCGGGTAGCCGGTCCAGTAGGTCTCGTCCATCACCGTGAAGACGTTGTAGGACATCAGCGGGATGATCGGCATCTCGCGCACCATCAGCTTGACGTAGTCGCGGCCGAGCTCGACGCCCTTGGGATCGTCGAAGCCGATCTTGCGGGTGTCCTCGATGATCTTGTCGAGCTCCGGGTTGCTCCAGCGCTGCCAGTTGCGGGCCGGCTGCGGCTTGCCCGGCGCCGCCACGAACTGCGAGTGCCAGCTGTCGAGGAAGTAGGCGAGGTCGGGATGGCCGCCCCACGTCTCGACGCTCCAGCTGATCATCGCCTCGTAGTCGCCGGCGGCGCGACGGTCGAACATGCTGCCCTGCGCCACCACTGTCGAGGCATCGATGCCGAACTGGCGCCATTGCTGCGCGACCATGCTGCCGGCGCGGGTCATCACCGGCCGCAGGTCGCCCTCGACCATCACGTGGATGGCGAACGGCTTGCCGTCGGGCATGAACCACTTGTCGCCCTTCTTGGTGTAGCCGGCACGCTGCAGCAGCTCGGTCGCCGCCTGCGGGTTGGGCTTCCACCAGCCGCGGCCGAACGACTTGGCGATCTCGGCCGGGTCGGTCGGAATCTGCTCCTTGAGCGAGGGCCGCAGCATGTCGGCGATCTGCTTGCCGATCGTCGGATCGTACGGCTTGATCTTCTGCTTGCCGGTGTCGAGCTCGAAGTCCTTCAGCCAGGCCTCGAGCGGCTCATGATAGTATTGCGGTCCCGAGCCGGTCGGCGGGATGCCGATCGCCGAGATCGTTGCCGCGCCACGGTACGACGCCATCGACACCGCCTTGATGTCGATCAGCAACGCGAGCGCCCAGCGGACGTCGCGGCTCTTGAACATCTCGTTCTCGGCGTTCAACAGCACCGCCGGCAGGGTCGGGTCGGGATGCGCGTAGGGGAAGCCCTTGAACCAACCGTGCGAGGTCGGCGAATCCTTGGCGAGCTTGAACATGCCCTCCGGCGAAGTGTCGTGGATGATGTCGAGCTCGTGGTTCATCTGGGCGATCACGCGCTTGTCCGGCGGACCGGGATCGATATAGGCGACGTATTTCGGCCCGGGCTCGCCGAAGCGCGCAACAGTCGTGCGCTTCCAGTCGTCGCGCTTCTGCCAGATGTACCATTTGCCGTTCAGGTCGAACGACTTCAGCGTGTAGGCGCCGAGCGTAACCGGCGGATTGTTATCGAACTTGGTGATGTCCGGCACCTTCTCGAAGACGTGCTTGGGCATCATCCACATCGCATTCCAACGCACGGTGAACAGCGCGTGGAAGCGCGAGTTGGGCTTCTTGAGCTTGAAGACGACAGTCTGCGGATCGGGCGCGCTCACTTCGGCGACGTTGATCTGCACCGGCGCGCTCCAGCGCAGGCCGCTGGTCTTCATGTGGGTCTGGATGGTGTAGAGCACGTCATCGGCGGTGAACTCGACACCGTCGCTCCAGTAGATGCCCTTGCGCAGCTTCACCGTCATCTCGGTGAAATCGGCGTTGTAGATCGGTTTCTCCGAGGCGAGCGAGTTGTCCCACACGCCGTCGACGCCTTTCTGCGGATCGATGTACCAGAAGGTGTCCATGCCGAGCTGCTGCAGGCCGTTCGACTGGCTGCCGGCGTTGATCGCCCAGATGTTGAACCAGCCCGCGTTCTTGATCGTGCCCTCGGGATTCTCGACGATCAGCGTTTCCTTGCGCGGCAGATCGGAGATCGTTCCCTGGGCCATGGCCCCCAATGGCCACACCGCGACGACCAGCGCCGCGACGGCACGCCATAAGCGCATCGTTTCCTCCCTATCGTTGGAGGAACGCTAGCATGCGGGCCCTCAACTCGCCACGTAGGGGTGCACCATCTTGGCCGGATCGACGATGCGGTCGAATTCAGCCTCGCTGATGTAACCGAGCTGCAGAGCGGATTCCTTGAGCGTCAGGTCGTGCTCGCTGGCGTGATGGGCGATCTGCGAGGCCTTGTCGTAGCCGATCACCGGGGCGAGCGCTGTCACCAGCATCAGCGAGCGCTCGACATATTCGGCGATCTTCCGGTGGTTGGGCTCGGTGCCCTCGATCAGGTACTTGCGGAAGTTGTCGCAGCCGTCGCTCATCAGCACGACCGACTGCATGATGTTGTGGATCATCACCGGCTTGTAGACGTTCATCTCGAGATAGCCGCCGGCGCCGCCGAAACCGACCGCCACGTCGTTCGCCATCACCTGGACGGCCAGCATGGTCAGCGCCTCGCACTGGGTCGGGTTGACCTTGCCCGGCATGATCGACGAGCCCGGCTCGTTCTCGGGGATGTGCAGCTCGGCGAAGCCGGCGCGCGGGCCGCACGACATCAGCCTTATGTCGTTGGCGATCTTGTAGAGCGACGTCGCCAGCGTGCGCAGCGTGCCAGAGAGCTGCACCAGCGCATCGTGCGCGCCCTGCACCGTGAACTTGTTGGCGGCCGAGACGAACGGCAGCCCGGTAAGCCTCGCGATCTCCGACGCGGCCGCTTCGGCAAAGCCAGGTGTTGCATTGATGCCGGTGCCGACCGCGGTGCCGCCGAGCGCCAGGTGATAGACGCTCTTCAGCGCATCGCGCAGCCGCTCGAGGTCGTCGGCCAGCATGCCGGCGTAGCCCGACCATTCCTGGCCCAGCGTGATCGGCGTCGCATCCTGCATGTGAGTGCGACCGATCTTGACGATGTCGGCCCACTGCTTCGCCTTCCGATCGATCGCATCGTGCAATGCCCCGACCGACGGCATCAGCCGCTGCATCGTCTCGACCGCCGCGGCGACGTACATCGCCGACGGGAAATTGTCGTTCGACGACTGGGACATGTTGACGTGGTCGTTGGGATGAACCGGCTTCTTCGAGCCGAGCGCCGTGCCGGCGAGCTGGCAGCAGCGGTTGGAAATCACCTCGTTGACGTTCATGTTGAATTGCGTGCCCGAGCCGGTCATCCAGACGTGCAACGGAAACATGTCGTGGTGCTGGCCGGCCAGGATCTCGTCGCACGCCTGGACGATCAACTTGTGAACGGCGGCATCGAGCCGCTTGCCGGTCAGATTGGCGTTGGCGCATGCCTTCTTGAGCGTCGCATAGGCCGTGATCATCTCGCGCGGCATCAGGTCCCGGCCGATGCTGAAATGCTCGAGCGACCGCTGGGTCTGCGCGCCCCACAGCCTGTCGGCAGGAACCAGGACTTCTCCGAGGCTGTCGGTTTCACGGCGCATGTCGGTCATGGCGGCCTCATTCTCGAAGGGGGATCGCATCGACGCTAACAAACGAGCTATGTTCGCGCCATGGCTCCGTCTGATGCGCTCGACGCGTTGCTGCGGTTCGGCGCGCTGATGCTGCGCTCGGGCGAATCGGCGTTCCGCATGCGCGACGAGATGCACCTGCTGGCGCTGCGGCTTGGCATTCCCGACTTCGACATGCTCTGCACGGTAACGACCCTGACGGCGACCGCCCGCGTCGGCGGCGAGAGCGTGACCCTGGTGCGTCACGTCGGGCCGCTCGGCATCAACGCCTGGCGGATCGGCGCGCTGGAACGGCTCGCGCACACCGGCTCCGCTGCGATCGCGCCGGACGCCTTGCACAAGCCGCTCGATGCCATCGAACGGGCCGCCCCGCTGCGAAACGGCGTCGAGGTCGCGCTCGCGGTCGGCGTGGCCTCGGCCGCCTTCGCGTGGCTGAACGGCGGCAATCTCGCCGCGGTACTCGCGGCCGCGATCGCCGGCGCGATCGGACAGGCGTTGCGCCTGCAGCTCCTGCAGCGTCATCTCAACCAGTACGCCGTGACCGCTTTCTGTGGGATCGTCGCGGGTGCGTTGTACGCGGCCGCTGCAGCGCTGCTGGGCCGTGCCGGCCTGGAGCCCGGTCCCGGCATTGGCGTGATCGCCGCCGGCCTGTTCCTGATCCCCGGATTTCCCTTGGTCGCGGGCCTGCTCGACATGCTGCAACACCAGATTCCGGCGGCGCAGGCCCGCCTCGCCTACGGCCTGACGCTCACCCTGGCAGCGGCCTTCGGGCTCGGCGTTGTCGTCGCCGTCATGGGTTTCATGCCGTCGACCCCGCCGCCCTCGCATGATGCCCTGCGCTTCGTTCTGCGCGGCGTGGCGAGCTTCGCCGGCGGCTGCGGCTTCGCCATGCTCTACAACAGCCCATCGCGCACGGTGCTGGCGGTCGGCATCCTGGCCCTCGCCGGCAACGAGCTGCGGCTCGGCCTGCAGGACGTCGGCCTGACGCAGCCGGAGGCGACGCTGCTCGGCGTGCTGCTGGTCGGCCTGCTGGCGTCGCCAGCGCAGACTGCTTTGCGCGAGCCGCGCATCACCTTCACCGTGCCCGGCATCACCATCATGGTGCCCGGTGCGGCCGTCTTCCAATCGATCGTGATGTTCAGCCGCGGCGACGCGCTGGGCGGGCTGCAGGCGGCCGTCACCGCCAGCTTCGTGATCGGGGCCATGGCGCTCGGCCTCGCTCTCGCGCGTTTCATCACCGAGCGCAAATGGCTATTCGAGTCCTGATCATGCGTTCTCTTGTCTTGCTGCCCGGTTTCATGTGCGACGCAGACCTGTGGAGGGACGTCGCGCCCGACCTCGGAAAGGTGGGCCAACTCCACTATGGCAACGTCTACCAGGACGACACGCTGGAGGGCATGGCGCAGCGGGTGCTGTCGGAATCGCCCGAGCGCTTCGTGCTGATTGGCTTCTCGATGGGTGGCTTCGTCTCGCGCATCCTGACCCTGATGGCGCCCGAGCGCGTGGCGGGCGTGGCGTTCGTCGCGAGCTCGGCGCGTGAATACACACCGGCCGAACGCGCGCGCCGCATCCAGGGCGCGTTGCCGGGCGACAAGCCGAAGAAGGCCAATCCCGGCGTGGCGCTCGGCCTGCATCCCGACCGTGAGCGCGACCCCGTCTTGCTGGAGCGCCTGCGCGGCATGCAGCGGCGGCTGGGCTCCGAGGTGCGTACCCGCCAGTCGGCGCTGATCCGCAAGGACGGCTATGCCGACCTCGCGCGCATCACCTGCCCGTCACTGGTGGTCGCCTGCCGCCAGGATCGGCTGCGCAAGCTCGAGGAGACCGAGCGCATGGCCAAGTGCCTGCCCCACTCCCAATTCGAGATCATCGAGGATTGCGGCCACATGGCGCCGCTCGAGAAGCCGCACGAACTTGCCATGCTGCTGGAGGAGTGGATCGTCTCGGCGGGGCTTTAGCGATGGATTTATCCGACCCGACCTTGCTGGGCTTCGTGATCGCCCTGGGCATTGGCCTGCTGATCGGCATCGACCGCGAGCGGCACAAGGGCGATGGCCCCACGCGCGAGGCGGCGGGCGTACGCACCTTCACCCTCACCGCGCTGGCCGGCGCCGCGGCCGGTGCGATCAACAGCGATGCGCTGATGGCGGCGGTCGCCATCGGCGTGGTTGGCCTCGCTGCTCTCTCCTATTGGCGCTCGTCGTCCCACGATCCCGGCCTCACCGGCGAGATCGCGCTCGTCACCACGGCGCTGCTCGGCATGCTGACGATGAGCGCGCCGACACTCGCCGCCGGCGCCGGCGTGGTGGTCGCGGTGCTGCTCTATTCGCGCGAGGGGCTACACCACTTCGTGCGCTCCAGCCTCTCCGACGACGAGCTGCGCGACGCCCTGATCTTCGCGGGGGCCACGCTGGTCGTGCTGCCGCTCCTGCCCGACGATCCGATCGATCCCTACGGCGTGCTCAACCTGCGCAAGATCTGGATCGTGGTCGTCCTGATCATGGCGATCAGCGGCGCGGGCTATGTCGCCGTGCGCCTGCTCGGCGTCCGCTTCGGCCTGCCGGTGTCGGGGTTCGCCTCGGGCTTCGTCTCGAGCTCGGCCACCATCGCTGCGATGGCAAGCCGCGTGAAGGACACGCCGGCCCTGTTGAAGCCGGCCACCGCCGGCGCCGTGCTGTCGACCGTGGCGACCATCGTGCAGCTCGCGTTGCTGCTCGCCGCCGTCAACATGGAGGTGCTGGGCGAGCTCGCGATCCCGCTGGCGCTGAGCGGCTTCGTGGCTGTGCTCTATGGCGGCGCGTTCACGTTGTGGGCGCTGAAACAAGAAGGCCAGGGCGGCGACAAGCCCGGCCGCGCCTTCAGCTTCGCGACCGCGCTGATGCTCGCCGGCACCCTGGCCGCTATCCTGGTCGCCTCGGCAGCCCTGCAAAGCTGGCTCGGCGAGGCCGGCCTCGTGATCGCCGCCGGTACTGCGGGCTTCGCCGACACCCATTCGGCGGCGGTGTCGGCTGCATCGCTCGTTACCGCGGACCGGATCGACGCCGATCAGGCGGTGCTGCCGATCCTCGTGGCGTTCAGCACCAACACCATCACCAAGATCGTGCTGGCCCTTGCCGGCAACCGCGCCTATGCGCTCAGCGTCGTGCCGGGCCTGCTGCTGGTCGCGGCGGCAGCGTGGCTGGGGTTCATCCTGGAAGGCGGGATGCTGGGCCTAAGCTAGCGCTTCGCCAGCAGGTCGATCTCGACCATCGCGCCACGAGCGAGGCCGGTGACGCCGATGCAGGTGCGGGCAGGTCGACGATTGGCCGGGAAATAGCCGGCATAGACCTCGTTCATGCGCGCATAGTTGGCCTCGAAGTCGGTGAGATAAATCCGCGCGCAGATCACGTGCTCCAGCCCGAGCTTCAGGCCGGCCAGCACGATCTTGAGGTTCTCCATCACCCGCACCGTCTGGCCCTCGATGTCCGGCGGCAGCGGCCGGGAATCGTCGTCGGGAAAGGTCGGCATCTGGCCAGTCACGAAACACCAGCCGTCGACCTCGACTGCATGGCTGAACGGCGCCACGGGCGTCGGCGCGCCCGGCGCCATGAAGAAGATTGGTGCGCTCATGCTTTTACTCCGCCTGCTCTTGTCCGCGTCAGTCGGCGCGCGGCCCGAACAACATCTGCCTGAGCTTGCCCGGGCCGAGGGCCGCGGAAATCTCGCTCGCGGTGACGTAGATCAGGAAGCAGGTGAACAGCCAGATCTGGACCGCCACGAAGCGGCGCCAGGTGAAGGCCGCGATCGCTTCGTCGAACGCCACGCGGAAGCCATTGTTGTCGAACGAGAAATGAACCATCAGCTCGATGATGCGGAACAGCAGAACGACCAGGCTGTAGAAGATCGTCTTGAACAGGATCGGCTTGATCAGGGGTGCGCCCCGAAAACGGTGGATACCGCGGATCTTGTTGGCCACCAGCACTGCCTTGCCGACCAGCAGCGCCAGCAGCGTGGCCGTCAGGAAGGTCGACAGCGCGAACCAGTAGGTGCGCGCCAGCAGGTTGGTCGTCAGCACGATGATGTTGAAGGCACAGAAGAAATAGATCGTCGGCGGCAGGAGATGCCGCATCTCCCGCAACCAGAACTGGCCGGCCTTGGCCGGCCAGGAGGCGACGTTCAGACTCACATGCGTCCTCCGTCGACCACGAAGTTCTGTGCCGAGATCAGCCGGCTGTCGTCGGCCGCCAGGAACAGCACCATGCGGGCGATGTCCGGCGGATAGACCTTCTCCTTCAGCACCTGCGCCTTCATCAGCTCGGCCTCGGCCTCCGGCGTCAGCCACTTGTCGATCTGGCGCTGGGTCATGATCCAGCCCGGCGTGATCGAGTTGAGCCGGATCTTGTCGCTGCCGAGGTCTCGGGCGAGGCCACGCGTCATGCCGATCGTCGCCGCCTTGGCTGCCTGGTAGACGGCGAGATTGGCCGTCATGGTGTGATAGCTGATCGAACTGAAGTTGACGATCGAGCCGCCCCCGGCCTTCTTCATGCCGGGCACCACCGCCTGGATGGCGAAGAAGGCGTGGCGCAGGTTGACGGCGATGCGGTCGTCCCAGAACTCGGGCGTCACGTCCTCGAGCTTGTGGCGCTCGTCGTGTGCGGCGTTGTTGACCAGCACGGCGATCGTGCCCTGCTTCGACGCGGCCTCGGCGAGCGCCGCCTGGTAGGCCTTCACGTCCTTGATGTTGCATTTCAGGAACGTCGCGCCGGTCTTGGCCGCGACCTCCTTCGAGGCCGGCTCGTTGATGTCGACGAAGGCCACTTTGGCGCCCTGCGCGGCGAGATGCTCGACGATCGAGGCGCCGATGCCCGAGCCGCCGCCCGAGACGAACACGCTGCGGCCCTTAAGGCTTGGATAGATCGCGAACTCAGGCATGGTCCCTCACAGGCTGGAAAGTCGGAAGACGGTCTCGCCCGCCAGCGTGCCTCCGGCGACGAGCGGTGCCAAGCCCACCTGGCCATTGGCATGGCTCACCGGCTCGATGCAGAAGAAGCGCTGGCCGGCCGGCATGTAGATCACAGCATGGCGGAACGGCTCGGACGCTTCGATGTCGAGCCGCAGTTTCCGGGACGGCCACGCGATCGAGGCAAGGCCGTCCCACCCGTCGAAGCAGTTGTCGAGCATGACGCTGTCGGGCCCGCGGCCCTGAGCAAAGTCCCATTCCGGCGGAACCGGGATGCATTCGATCGGCAGAACCTCGGTGTCGGTGCGCCACACGAACGCGGTGTTGCAGGTCAGCGTGCAGTCGGGCTCGCGGACGAAGAACGGGTGCAAGCCGATGCCGGCCGGCACAGCGCGATCCTCGAGATTCTCGAGCGAGATCCGGATCGCAAGGCTCGTCTCGTCGAGCCGATACTGCTGGCGTGCGCGATAGCGGAACGGCCAGCCGCCCTGCTCGCCCGCGCGCTCGTGCTCGTAGACGATCTCGGCCGATTGGCCGTCGCTACGCACGACTTGCCAGGCATGCGCCCAGCCGTCGCCATGCATCGGATGATTGATCCCCGGCCAATTGTGCGCGAGTTGGATGACCTCGCTGCCGAATGCCAGCCGGCCGTCGCGGATGCGATTGGAGTAAGGCACCAGCGGATAGAGGGCGGCGTTGTTGCCCTTGCCCGAAGCGATGGCATCATCCGTCATCGGCCGCAGGAGATCGACGCCGTCGCAGGTGAAGCGCGCCACCGAGCCGCCTGACGAGGGGGCGAGTTCCACACCGAGACGGCCTGTCCTCAGCGCCAAAAGAGTCATAGGGTCGGGCATAGCACGGCGGCGCGCTTCTTGCAGAGCCACTGGCGAGGGGGAAATCGACATGACCGACAATCTCATCGGCAAGCGTGAGTTGGGCCGACGCACGGTGCTGGGCGGCGCGGCAGGCCTCGGCCTGATGGGCGCGAATCGCGCGTTCGCGCAAGCCGGCGGGCCGTGGAGCGAGGCGCCGAAGAGCAAGGTCGACAAGCTGAACTTCGTGGTCTGGACCTACGGCGACATCTACACCCGCATCGCCAAGCAGTTCCAGGCCGACTGGGGCGTGCCGGTCGACTCCACCATCTCGTCCTTCAACGACCATCCGACCAAGCTCGCGACGATGTACGCGGCCGGCGAAAAGATCGACGTCTCGCAATCCTCGCCCTTCTCGTTCCCGAACTTCGTCACCCAGGGCCTGGTCGAGCCGCTCGACGACCTGCCGGGCGCGGCCGACTACGCCAAGGACTTCACCGCCTTCACCAAGCAGGTGGCGATGGTGGACGGCAAGCTGATGGGCCTGCCCTACTTCGCCGCGGCGTGGGTGTGGAATTACTACAGCGACATGCTGGAGAAGCTGAAGATCGACAAGCCGTTCACGACCTACGAGGAGTTCATCGAGCATTGCGTCAAGGCCAAGAAGGACGGCGTGTCGCGCTATCCTGTGCTGTGGATTGCCGGCGTCGGCCTCGAGCAGCTCCCCGGCACCTGGTACCAGCTCACCTGGAACCAGGGCGGCACCTTCTTCGACAAGCAGGGCAACCACATGCTGGGCGCGGGCTCGATCGCTCGCGAGACGCTCAAGTGGTGGGCCAACACCTTCGAGAAGGGGCTCGACATCGCCGATCCCGAATCGCTCAAGGTGCAGTTCACCTCGGGCGCCAAGGCATTCGGCGCCGGCAAGAACCTCTATCGCGGCCCCAACCATCACTACGGCCTCAACGTCTGCAACGATCCGGCGCAGTCGCCGATCGCCGGCAAGGTCAAGGTGCTGGGCTCGCCCAACGGCGGCAAGACGATCGCCGACGCGCACGTCTATTTCCTGTGCTCGGCCAATCGCAACAAGGAATGGGCCTGGAAACTGCTGCAGTATCTCGGCGGCAAGACCAAGGACGGCAACTACACGCAGGCCGTCAGCCTCGCCAAGGATGCGATGCTGGGCTCGGGCTACAACTCGGTGATGAACAGCGACGCGGTCAAGACCGGCTGGGCGCCGTGGGGCGACGTGCCGACGCTGCTCGATATCTGGAACAAGTCGACCTACATCGGCGAGGTCTGCTCGTCGGTCTACCAGCCTTGGCACTTCCCGTGGACCGACCAGATGAACATCGAGGTCCAGAAGTGCCTGACCGGCCAGCTCACCGCCGACCAGTGCTGCGACAACCTGATCAAGGGCATCGCCGAGGCCAAGCGCAAAGTCTGACGCCCTGAGTACCCAAGTGCAGATCACCAGCGCGCCCAGGCTCCGCCGATCCTGGCGACAGCGCGAGATGTCGGCGCGGTGGTTCGCCTTCTGGCTGAACGTGCCGACGCTGCTCTGCCTCGGTGCGATCCTGGCCTATCCGATCTGCTACGCGGCCTACCTTTCGGTGCATCGCGTCGGGCTGGCGCAGCTTCGGCGTGGCGAGTTCCCGTTCACCGGCTGGGAGAACTACAGCCGCGTCCTCAGCGATCCGCTGTTCTTCGTCGCCATCAAGAACACGCTGATCTTCACCGTCGTCACCGTGGGCAGCGAGATCGTCCTCGCCGTGGCGATCGCGCTGCTGATCAACCAGGCCGGCATTTGGACGTCGCGGGTGACGCGCCTGCTGATCCTGCTGCCCTACGCCATCCCGCCGATCGCCAACGGGCTGATCTGGACGTTCCTCTATAGCTTCCAGTTCGGCTACCTGAATCGCATCCTATTCAGCGCCGGCCTGATCAGCGAACCGGTCAACTGGGCGGGCGAGCCGGCGACCGCGCTCTACGCCGTCTCCGTGCCCTATGTCTGGCGCACCCTGCCCTTTGCCATCATCCTGGTGCATGCCGCCCTCCAGGGCATCCCGCGCGAGCTCTACGAGCAGGCCGCGATCGACGG
>DASXQC010000559.1:0-5827 GCA_036493235.1 Reyranella sp. | reverse complement strand
CGAGCCCGCGCGGCCAGCGACCGGTCGCTGGGTGTCGATCCAGATCGGCGTGCCGTAGGGTGTGAAGACGGGGTCGACGGCGAGGCTGCGCTGGGCGGTGAGCGGCACGCCCTGGGAGCCGGCTGCGGCCGAAGTGCGGGTGTCCTTGAAGAAGATGTAGCGCTCATCCTTGCGCATCACCTCGCGGCCCTGCTGCGGATGGCGCTTCAGCCAGTCGCGGATCGCCGGCCAATGGACCTCGTCCTTGCGCATCACGTTCATGTCGGCGAGCACATTGCCGATCGCCGTGTAGGGCCGGTTGTTCGAGCCGTCGTAGCCGATCGACAGAACGCCGCCTTCGGCGAGATGGATGCGGCCCGAACCCTGCACCTGGACTTCGAACAGCGCCACCGGATCCTGTACCCAGGCGATCTCGAGTCCCTTGCCCTTCAGTGCACCCTGCTCGATCTCGGCGCGCGTGTAGTAGGGTCCGTCACCGAGATCGGTCGGGCGGCGATAGACCGGTACGGTGAAGATGCGCGAGGGAGCACGGCTGCCGCGCAGCTCGGGCTCGAAGTAGCCGGTGAACTTGCCCGGCGCCTGGACGATCAGCGGCCGGAAATTCTCTTCGAAGAAACGCCGCGCCCCGCGCGTGTCGCTGTCCTTGATGCCGGAGGCAGCATCGCAGATCGTCTTCCACTCGGCCGCGGTGACGATCCTCTCGCCGCCGTCGGTGGCGATCTTGATGTCGGGGCTCGCGATGAGCTTGGGGCATGAGCGCTTGAAAGCGACCAGCGCCTCGCCCTGACGGTCGTCGACCCAGCCCGGAATCTCGTTGAACGAGATCGGCGCCATGTGGACCTTGTTCTCCGTCGCGCTGCCGCCGGTACCGGCGCACGCCGACAGGAGGCCGGCGGCAGCGAGTAATACGCCACCAGCCAGGAGGCTCCACCGCATGCTGACGTTCGTCCTCCCCTTAGAACATATTCCGGCCGGCCGGAATCGGCCGGCCGGAATATGCCTTCTGCAACACATATCGCGCGTGCGCGCATTTCCACTCAGATGGAACCGCGCAAGCGCGCCGATAGAACAAGTGAAGATCGTGCGGGCGCGGTTCCATGTGAGTGGAAATCGCTCTAGCCTTCGCTCTCAGTCTTGACGAGTAGCCAGTTTGGATCACTGGACTTGGTGTCGCGACGGAAGGTCCAAAGATCGATCACCTTCTGCACCTCGTTGGGGTTGCCGTCGGCGATCTGGCCTTCGGCGTTGCGCACCACGTTGATCTGCTCGCTGACGAAGCGGACCGTAACCTGCGCGGCGCTGCCTTGCATCTCGGCGCCGGCGATGTCCGACGCCTCGAAGCCGATCAGTGTCGTCTCGGCCTTCTCGCGCCGCTCGGCGCGGCCACGGATCGCCGATTCGAAGCTCGCGAAAGTCGGCGGGTCGAGCAGCTGTTTCAGCGGCGCGGTCTCGCCCTTGGCGAAGGCCTCGACGATGGTGGTAAAGGCAGCCCGTGCGCCGGCCGCGAATCCCATCGGCTCGAAGCTGGGATCGGCCGCGCGAACCGCAGCGACTCCGGCGGAGGCAGTCGGCACCACCGTGGTGCGGATGCCGCCCGGCGCGTTGGTTGCCAGCGGCGGCCGGCTGATGCCGGTCGGCAACGGGATCACCTTGTCGTTGCCGGCAGGTGCATCGCCGATGCGCGGCGTGCTGCCGGCCGGCGGTTGGGGCGGCGCCGGCGGCGTGAACGGGTCACGCGCGGGCGGCCGCTCGTTGCCGGTGCGCTTTCCAAGTACGGCACGCAGCCGCAGGATCAGAAAGATCGCGACTAGGCCGATGAGGATGATGTCGTAGTTGTTACCCACGAAGGCGCTCCGCCAATCCGAAGCTCATGGCCAATCCCAAGCTCATGACTGACAAAATACATAGGCTCCGAATGGGGAAAGGGCAAGGCAACGCCCCGTGGCACCGATCTAGAACATATTCCGTCCGGCCGGAATCGGCCGGGCGGAATATGCCTGCTGCAACAGATATCGCCCGTACGCGCATTTCCGCTCAGATGGAACCGCGCCAATGGACAGATGGGGCAAGAGGCAATCGTGCAGGCGCGGTTCCATCTGAGCGGAAATCGCTCTAGCGTTTTTGTAGCCAAAGGCTCGTAGAGAGAGCTTCTTTCGGCAGAGGCAGTTGCGCCACCACCGACTGCGCCAGCCCTCTGGAGAAGCGCTGCTGCGCCCAGACGCTGGAGAACAGTGGCACGTAGGCGCCGGTCGTCAGCAGGGGTAATGCGCCCAGTTGCTCGTTGTAGGCGCGCCAGCCCCAGATCGGCGGATAGTCGAACGGCAGGAAGATATCGTGGATGTGCACGATCACGCCGGACGGCAGGCGCGGCAGGATCCGGTTGAACAACAGGTCAACATCGCTGCCCGGCATCAGGATGTGGCTGGAATCGATGAACAGCACGTCGCCGCGGCCCAAGCGGTCGAACAGCTCGAGAGGCGCCGACTGCACGGTGGAAGTCACGATCTGAACACCGGGCAGGCCGGCGATATCGGCGCGCGGCGCGGGATCGATCGCGAGGATTTCGGCCAGCCCGCCCAGTGCTTTGGCCAGCACGCGCGTGGAATGGCCCGAGCCGACCTCGATCAGATGCTGCGGTTTGCGATCGCGCATCAGCGCATAGGCAACAGCGGCGTCGAGTGACGGGAACCAGGCCTGGTCGAGCAGGCCGCGCATGCCCTGCAGGGCCTCGCTCTGTGTCTCGACGAGGTCGAGCACCTTTTGGAAATCGCCAGCGTGCTGCTCGAACAGCGCCTCGACGGTGGCATAGGGCGGCTGCGCGCCGGGCGGTGGCAGCAGCGGCGCATAGCGGTGGGGAATGAACCAGCCGCGCGGCGTCAGGCTGAGAATCGTCGGCAGGCCGAGCACAAATCGGCGCCAGCGTCCCCGCAAGCTGAGGGTTGACCTCACGATGCGATGATCACGATGCGCCGATCATGGGGCTATCGTTAATCCTTCGTGCGCGACCAGCACGCGCGGCAGGCCGCCCGGCACGGTACCCGGCCGCATCGCCGCCGCTTCGCGCGCGACATCGTCCATGAAGGCGTCGCTGTGGCTGGGATCGTGATGAAAGATCGCGAGCGTGCCGACATTTGCAGCATTGGCGATGCGCACGCCTTCCTGCCAGGTCGAATGGCCCCAGCCGCGGTAGCGGGAGTATTCCTCGTCGGTATAGCTAGAATCGTAGATCATCACGTCGGCGCCGCGGCACAGCTCGACGATCTTCATGTCGAGCTCGCCCGGCCGGTGCTCGGTGTCGGTGATGTAGCAGATCGACTTGCCGCCGTGCTCGACGCGATAGCCGGTGGCGCCGTTGGGATGGTTGAGCAGCGTCGTCTTCATCTGCATCGGCCCGCAGGTCAGGAGGTCGCCCGCCTTGAACTCGGTGAAGCTCACCTTGGCTTTGAAGATCTCCAGCGTCACCGGATAGATCGGCGCCTGCATCAGGTTGGCCACCACCTGCTTCAAAGTGTACGGCGCCTCGAGATGGCCAGCCCACAAGCGTACCGTGCTGCGTGCGTCGAACAGCGGCGCGAAGAAGGTGAGGCCGACAAGATGGTCGAGATGCGTATGTGTAAAATATATGTCCAGGTTGTTCGGGGCCTGGTGCACCAACTCGAGTCCCAGGGTGCGAATCCCGGTGCCGGCATCGAAGATGATCCGACGGCCGCCGGCGGTGACTTCAAGGCATGACGTATTGCCGCCGTAACGGGCGTATTCCGCGCCGGAACATGAAATCGAGCCTCTCACGCCCCAAAATCTGACCTTCAGACCCTCAGCCACTCGTTTCCTCGGACGTCTTCTGCGTCAGGTTCCACACGCCTGACATGATCGTCAACGGCACTGGAGCGGATTTCGGCCGCCACCTCACGGACAGGAGGTGTTTTTGGACACGTTTCTTTGGCCACAATCTTGCGTATGATCTTGCCGGGGCAGGCCGGAGTGGGGCCGGAGAACGTGTTCCTGCAGCACTCGACACAATTCGTTCCCCAGCGATGCGCGTTGCGGGTGCCGACAAAGGGGGTAATATTTTCGCCATGGAAATCGGCAATCAGCAGAGCGCGGCTGCCCTTGTTCAGGCGCCGCTACGGACGGCCAAGTTCGCGATCGGTCAGGTCGTGAAGCACCGCATCTATCCTTTTCGGGGGGTGATCTTCGACGTCGATCCGGTTTTCGCCAATACCGAGGAATGGCTGGCTTCCATTCCCGAGGAAGTCCGGCCGCGTCGCGATCAGCCCTTCTATCACCTGCTGGCCGAGAACGCCCAGACCACCTACGTGGCCTACGTTTCGGAACAAAACCTTCTGGCGGACGAGACCGGCAAGCCCGTATCCCACCCGCAGGTCCCCCATTTCTTCAAGGAATTGAAGCGCGGCCACTACATCAGCCGCGACCGGGCCCTTCACTAAAATTTGCATGGGGCGTGCGCGTCCCGCGCGCTTCATCGCTGGTCCCACGCCACGAGAGCGTGGAGGCCGCTGGGTCTTCGTCTCGCCAATCGCTGCGGCCACGTTGTTGGCGTTGGCGCATCTTGCCAAGATCTCCGCTCAGTTCAGCGGGAACGGGAAGTACTTGGCGTTGATCTGCTTGTAGGTGCCGTCGCCGATCAGCTCGCTCAGCGCCTTGTTGAAAGCCTCGCGCAGCTTGATGTCCTCGCGGCGGATGCCGGCCGACACGCCGACGCCCAGCGTCTGGGTGTCCTTGATGTCCTGGCCCATGACCTCGCAGCAGGCGCCCTCGGGCTTCTTCGACCACAGCCAGAGCTGGACCTTGTCGCCGAAGACCGCGTCGATCTCGTCCTTGGCGAGCGCCACGAGCGCGTCGTTGACAGTAGGATAGCGCTTGATCTGCGCCGAGCGACGGAAGCTCTTGTCGAGCCAGTCGGCGTGCGTCGAGTCCTTCTGCACGCCGATCCGCTTGTTGCGGAGCAGCGTCGGCGGGCCGTCGAACGGCTGGCCCTTGGCGGCGATGAACGCACCGGGCGAGAGGTAGTAGCGCCGCGACAGGCCGAGCCGCCGCCGCCGCTCGTTGTTGACCTCGAGCGAAGACATGACGATGTCGTACTTCTTGTCGAGCAGGCCGGGAATGAGGTTGTCCCACTTGTCGGCGACGAACTCGCACTCGGCCTTCATGCGCTCGCAGATCTCCTGGGCGAGATCCATCTCGAAGCCGGCGGGCAGGCCCTTACGGTCGAGATAGTTGAACGGCGGATAGGCGCCCTCGGTCGCGACCGTGATCTTGAAGGCGGGCGGTGTGAACGGCGACTTGGGCGCCGCCGGCTTGGCCGGCTGCGGGACGGGCTTGGCCGCGGGCTTCGCCGGATGTTGCGCCCAGGCGCTGGTCGCCAAGGCCAGCAGCGTCAGAACGAAGACGAGCAGCCTCATGCGATGAGGCGCTCCAGCAGTGCGTTGAGGCGCTGGCGGCCGGCGGATGTGGCCGTGAGATGCGTCGGCGTGATCTCGAGGAAGCCCGCAGCGACCAGCGGCGCGACCTTCGCCTCGCCCAGCGCCTCGACCGGATCGGCGCCGGCGCCCGACTGGAACAGCGTCCGGTCGATGCCCTCGGCGAGCCGCAAGCCCATCATCAACGCTTCCTCCACCCGATCCTGCCCGGTCACGACCGTCGTCTCGACCGTGCCGTGGCCCTGTTCCTCGACCTGCCCGAGCCAGTTCTCCGGCCCGCTGGTGCGCCGCGTCGCGCGCTTGGTGTTGCCTGCGGCGAAGCGGCCGTGCGCGCCCGGCCCGACGCCGACGTAATCCTGATACCGCCAGTAGATCAGATTATGGCG
>DASXQC010000558.1:0-12464 GCA_036493235.1 Reyranella sp. | reverse complement strand
AGCTTAACCCACCCATCTCACCCTGAGGAGGCCGCGAAGTGGCCGTCTCGATTAGCGCGGAGTAACCTCCGCGCCCTGGCGGAGGCAGGCACGGTGCTCATTCCACCCTTCGAGACGCACGCCTGCGGCGTGCTCCTCAGGGTGAGGTGTGTGTTGCGGAGGCCGGGCGGGGCCCTTATCCAAATGGCATGAAACCAGATTTCGACGTCATCGTGATTGGCGCCGGGTTCGCCGGGATGTACATGCTGCACCGGCTGCGGGGCCTGGGCTTCTCGGCGCGCGTGCTCGAGGCCGGCTCGGGCGTCGGCGGGACGTGGTACTGGAACCGCTATCCCGGCGCGCGCTGCGACGTCGAGAGCGTGCAGTACTCCTACCAGTTCTCACCCGAGCTGGAGCAGGACTGGGAGTGGACCGAGCGCTACGCCACCCAGCCCGAGATCCTGAAATACGCCAACCACGTCGCCGACCGCTTCGACCTGCGCCGCGACATCCGATTCGACACGCGCGTGACGAAAGCGACGTTCGACGAGAACGACAACACCTGGATCGTTGAGACCGACAAGAACGACCGCCTCGTTGCTCGCTTCGTCGTCACCGCGCTGGGCTGCCTGTCGGCGCCCAACACGCCGAAGATCGCTGGCCTCGCCGACTTCGCAGGCCCGACCTATCACACCGGCAACTGGCCGCACGAAGGCGTCGACTTCACCGGCAAGACGGTCGGCGTGATCGGCACGGGCTCGTCGGCCATCCAGTCGATCCCGCTCCTGGCGCAGCAGGCGAGCCACCTCACGGTGTTCCAGCGCACCGCCAACTACACGATCCCGGCGCACAACGCCGTGCTCGATCCGCACTACGTGGCGCAGGTGAAGGCAAACTACCGCGCCATGCGCAAGCGGGCGAAGACGCTGCCGGCCGGCATCGACCTCGCGATCAACATGGCCACGGCGATCGAGACGGCGGCGGACGAGCGGCAGCGGCTCTTCCAGGAACGCTGGGATTACGGCGGCCTCGGCTTCATGGCCTCGTTCTCCGACCTGCTGCTGAACGACGATTCCAACAGGACGGCGCAGGACTTCGTGAAGGCGAAGATCCGCGACATCGTGAAGGACCCTGCGACCGCCAAGGCGCTCGAGCCGAAGAACATCATCGGCTGCAAGCGGCTGTGCGTCGACACCGGCTACTGGGCAACCTTCAACCGTCCCAACGTCACGCTGGTCGACATCAGTGACGAGCCGGTCGAGAAGATCACGCCGACCGGCCTCCGCGTGCGGGGCAAGGATTACACCTTCGACGGCCTGGTGCTGGCGACCGGCTTCGACGCCATGACCGGCGCATTGCTGCGCATCGACATCCGCGGGCGGGGCGGCGTCGCGCTGAAGGACAAGTGGAGCGAGGGGCCCAAGGCCTATCTCGGCCTCACCATGGCGGGCTTCCCCAACCTGTTCACCGTGACCGGGCCGGGCAGCCCGTCGGTGCTGACCAACATGCTCCCCTCGATCGAGCAGCATGTCGACTGGATCGCCGACTGCCTCGCCGCACTGCGCGCGAAGGGCGCCACCGTGATCGAGGCCGAGAAGCAGGCCGAGGAGGCCTGGGTCGGCCATGTCGGCGAGAGCGCCGACAACACACTGCGCTCGACCTGCAGCTCCTGGTATGTCGGCGCCAACATCCCCGGCAAGCCACGGGTGTTCATGCCCTATATCGGCGGCCTGCCGGCCTATATCGAGCGCTGCGAGGCGGTCGTGGCCAAGGGCTACGAGGGCTTCACCTTCTCATAGGCCAGCTCGGCCCTGAGCCGGTCGCGGTCCTGGAGGTGCAAGTCCAGCAGGTCCTCGAACTGGCGGAGGAGCCTCACCGCCCTCTCCGTCGCACGATCGCTCCGGGCCAGGGCGACGACGATCCCGCGCTGCTGGTCGACGTTGCGCCGCGACGTGGCGACATGACGTTCCGCTTGCGCCAGATGCTTGTGACAGAGTTGTGTCCGGTCCATCCGATGATTGACGCCCGGGCCTGCAGTCCGGTTGCATGCTGGTCTCGCTTCCTACGCCGTCGGATTCGTACCAAGCGTTGCAGGGGCGACCGTCGATCCCGCACACTCACGGTGCCCTCGAAGACAGGAATCTCATGCTCAAGACGGACGCGGATCGGCCGGAGGCCGAGCTGTTCGGTACGCCGGAATCACTGCGCGCTCTGGCCGAGAAGGCGAAGCGGTTCGCCGAGGTCTGGCCGCATGACGTCGTCGGACAGCGGATCATCGAGCGCGCGCTGAAGCTCGAGGCGGAAGCGGCGGCGCTGGAGCAGGGCCGTCAGGGCGAGCCGGTTCAGGCGAACATTGCCGACGCCACGTCGACCAGCTCGAGTCGGCGGACCGGCTTGGCCATATAGGCCGCCCCGCGCATCGCGGGCGGGATCTCCTCAGGGGAATGGCCGCTGACGACGATGAACGGCACGTCACGCGTCGCGAGTTCGACCGCGACCGGCGCCGCGGTCTGCTCCCAAAGGCGGACATCCAGCACCGCGCCGTCGATTGCCCGCTCGCGCGCGACGGTGCAGGCCTGCGCGACGTCCCCCACCGGGCCGACCACTGCGGCGCCGGCATCCTCGAGGAAGGCGCGCAGGTCGTGACCGACCAGGAAATCGTCCTCGACGATCAGGATCGTCTTGCCGGTGAGGGGGCGGCGTATGCGGGGCATCGATAGGGCGAACGTTCGCCGCCGTACAGATGTTGCGAGGCCTTTTTGCGTCCGTCCGGCCTGGTCTTGCGCTGGGGGCGCGTCACTCCAGTGACGCGTCTTTGTCGATCCAGCCGAAGATCGCGCCATTGGAGTGGCGCGCCACCAGCGCAAGAATCCTTCTTTCGGCATCCATGCTATGAATCCCGGATTGCAGAGGAGTGTTGCGATGGCCCTCGAAATCAGGCCGCTTCACCCGGTCATCGGCGGCGAGGTGTCGGGCCTCGACCTGCGGCGGCCCATCAGTCCTGCGGACGCCGCGGCGATCCATGCCGGCATGGACCGCCACGCCGTGCTGGTGTTCCACGACCAGGACATCACCGACGAGCAGCAGCTCGCCTTCAGCAGCGCACTCGGGCCGCTCGAGCAGAAGGTGCGGCCGGGCACCATCCGCAAGGCGTCGGAGAGCCGGCTGGGCGCCGGCATGGGCGACCTCTCCAACCTCGACCGCGACGGCAAGGTCATCTCGGCCGACGACCGCCAGTGGTTCTTCAAGCTGGGCGACCGGCTGTGGCACTCCGACAGCTCCTACGCCGAGATCCCGGCCAAGTACTCGGCGCTGTCGGGCCGCACGATCCCTTCGTGGGGCGGGCGCACCGAGTTCGCCGAGATGCGCGCGGCCTATGACGCGCTCGACGACCGCACCAAGGAAGAGGTCGAGGATCTGGTGTGCGAGCATTCGCTAATCCATTCGCGCGGCGCGATCGGCTTCGCCGAGTTCACGCCCGAGGAGATCGAGAACTTCCGGCCGGTGCGGCAGCGCCTGGTGCGCACCCACGCGGACGGCCGCAGGTCGCTGTTCCTGTCGAGCCACGCCGGCGCGATCGAAGGCTGGACGATCCCCGAGGCGCGCTCGTTCCTGCGCGACCTCACCGAGCACGCGACGCAGCGCGAGTTCGTCTACTCGCACCAATGGCGCCAGCACGACCTGGTGATGTGGGACAACCGCACCACCATGCACCGCGCCCGCCGCTTCGACCGAACCGAGGTCCGCGACATGCGCCGCACGACGCTCGCGGGCGAGGGGCCGACGGTGGAGCAGGTGGGAGTTTGAGCGCCCCTGCACTGAGAGACGCCGACGCGACGCGTCGCACTACCTCGCGCATCCTAAGCCCTGAATTCCTTGCAGCTGGACTTGGTGACGCGAATCCAACAGAAGGGCGCAGTGAGGACGACCCGGAGACAAATCTTGGGCTATGGGCTCGTGCAGTCGTTTGGGCTGACCTCCTGCTGTTGGAAGCAGACCGGCGCGGCGCCGCCTCCACCTGCCGCGGCCACCGGCCGCCTCGGTACAGGGCAGAGCGTCACTTTCCGCGGCATGAACGGCATCAACATCATGTGGCCGTTCATGGGGCCGACGGTAGTGAACCCGAGCGACCCGAACACGGCATATTCGGCCAACCCGTTCCTCAATCCGTCGTCTTGGTCGGACCACGTCTCGTCAGCGGCCCTCGCCGCACTGGTCGCCAAGGGCTTCGATTTCGTCCGAATCTGCGTTGCACCCGGCCCGTGGATCGATGCTGTGGCCGACGGCAGCCGAACCACCATGCTGTTCGGCGTGCTCGACGTTGCCGTCAAAAGCTGCCTCAAGGCCGGCCTCGCCGTGAACATCGACTTGCACGACACGTATTACATCAAGAACACGCCGCGCCAGCTGCTGGCCAGCGGCGCAGGCGGCGCGCTGTTCCGCAAGCGAGTGACCGTCACGCACTCGTTCGCGCAGCACTACGCTACGTACGCCCCGGCGCTGGTCGCATTGGAACTGTTCAACGAGCCGATCGATCCTGGCTCGATCAACGGCGACTGGCTGGGGTACCTGAACGCGCTGTATGCGGCCGCACGGAGCGCCATGCCAGACCATACCCTGCTCCTGACCATGGAGAACTGGTCGGACGTGGGCCACCTGATGCGCGCCAATCCGGCTTCTTACGACGCGAACACGCTGTGGGTGATCCATCCCTATCGGCCCGCCATTTTCACCTTTCAGGGTTACGAGGGCGGCACCAATTTCGGCAAGTACGTTTCGAGGCTCGACTGGCCGCCCGTGCAGTCGCAGCAGCCTGACGTGATTGCCCGCATGATCACGGCGGTATCTGCCGATGGATCGCTGACGGACGCTCAGAAAAAGGCCCAGATCCAGTCGACCCGAGCGACACTCGGTTGGTACTACTCGTTGCCGGAGGACAAGGCGAAGCTTGGCCTCGACCTCGATCCGGTGATGAACTGGTGCCAAGCGAACAACATCTCCTCCAACCGCATCATCGCCAACGAGTACGGTGTGACGCGCGACAACCGTGCCTTCAGGGGCGCTCCGACGGCAAGCCGCATCGCGTGGTTGAATGCCACGGCCGAGCTGCTCAATGCTCGTGGATTTCGCAAGGCCGTGTTCGCGCTCGATGCCGTTGACTTCGGCATTACCGATGGGACGGACAACACCATCGGCACGATCTTGCCCGCCTTGACGGGCATCTGATCTCGATCGGCCTCAAAGCCGTTCAAGGATTTGATCAAGCTGCCTGGCTACGTGCCAGTTTCGGGGCAGCATGCGGCCCGACACTGTGGATGGTGAAGCCTTCGCCGGCCAGCGCGTCATGATCGAGAAGGTTGTGCAGTTCGATGATCGTCCGGCCGCGCATGATTTTCGCGCATGTCCTGGCATCAAGCGAGCAGAATTGCTGCCATTCCGTAGCGACCACCATGCAGTCTGCCCCGCGGCATGCGGCCAAGGCCGAGTCGCAGAGCTCGACGCAGGCCGGAAGGTTTCGGTCATGCTCCATGCCCTGCGGATCGTACACCCGGACGGTTACGCCGGCCTGCTTGAGCCATTGATGAAAGCCACCGCAGGCGTTTCCTGAATGTCGTCCGTATCGGCCTCGAATGTCGAGCCGAGTGCGGCTGCGTGGTACGTCTGGTCAGACAGGAGCGGCTTGTCGACATACCCCAGAGTACCGCGTTCGATCCTGTCGAGAACCAGGACGCGGTGCCTGGCCAGCTTTTCCGTCCGCTGCCAGATCAAGCCCTTGTCCGTCAGGAACATCCAAAAACCGATCGTGAGCGGTACCGTCCAGAACAGCCACCACAGCAGGATGAACAGTGGGTTGATGCGCACCATGTACCAGACCCTGAGCCAGAAACTGTCGAGGACAAGGCGAGTGCGCTTCCAGGTATTGACGTAGAGGAGGCTTAACGAGGTGGCGAGGCACGCGAGGTTGAGCACTGCCGGATAGACCACCCACTCGGGAAGAGTGCCAGTTCCCTCGATGAACCGATACGTCTGCCATGCAGAGATGAAAGCATAAACAGCGCTGAACTGCAGGCTGAAGCACGGCACGAATATCAGCCACGCCAGAAGCTTTTCCTTGAGGGTGTAGCCCATGGCAGTCAACGGCGACGTCAACGACTGCCAGAAGCCTGCCACCCAGCGCTTGCGTTGGATGACGCTCTTGCGGAAGGTGTCGGGCACCTCTTCGATCAGCGCTCCTTCGATGATCCCGAGACGCTTGCCGTTCTTGTGGAAGCGCATGCCGACCTCGGGGTCCTCGATCGTGACCCACGGATTGAAGCCTCCCAATTCGACCAGATCCGACGCCTTGTAGAAAAGCCCCTTGCCCAGGACCCAAAAGGGCGTCTTGCCGCTCGACTGATGCGCATACTTCCATCCATCCCAAGCCATGTGATCGAGCGCGTTCATCGTGGCGGCCATGCTGTTCAGCGGATTGCCTGCCACGTTCGTTGCCTGCAGGACGTCGAAGCCTTGGACGGTGATGCCGATCGCCGCTGCCTTGAAGTGGTCCTTTGGAGGGCAGCTGTCGGCATCGATGTAGTCGATCAGGACATTGCTCAAATCCTCCTTCTCCCGAAGATCGGCCACCACCTTGTATAGCGCATAGATCAATTGCCTCGTCTTCTTGGGCGGAAGATTGCGGTCGCGCTCGCGCTTGCCGCCATGCCACCAGTAGACGTGGGGGCAGCGGTCCCATGCCTGCCATACCCGCGCCCACGACGGATCGCTCGTCTTGGGCACGGCGATCAATTCGACAAACGGGTACTTGTGTTGCAGGCGCTGGATGGACGCAGTCGTTGCCGTATCGTCGAGATTGGGAATGGCGATGACCTTGAAGCGATCGGCGGGATAATCCATCTCCGCCAGCGAGGCGAAGGCAGTGTCCATCGTCTCCTCCAGCTCACGCAGAACTGGATAGAAGAGGACAATGTATGGCCAGGTGCTGCTGTCCGGATCGAGCCGCCTGGCCAGGGACATGTCGACCTTGCGGACCTTTCGGGTGAACCAGAAGAGGTCCACCGACCAGGTGGCGAGACTCGTCACCATCGTCACGATGAAGATCGCGTTCAGGACATCGACCATCCCGGCGGGCATCTCGACGGCCATCTGCAGATGGCGAACCCAGTCGGACCAACCGATCAGCGCAACCCAGCACTGATCGAGCATGCTGACAACACTGCCCATCTCAGGTCACTCTCCCCCGGCCGCGGCGAGAGGAGCCGCGAACGCGTTGCGAGTGAGGACGGCCGTGTAGATCGAAGCGGTCGTGCCGTCCGACTTGCGGCCGATCAGCGTGCCGACCATCTTGTCTTGCTTCGGAAGGGAGAACCGATACTCGTATAGCAGGCCGTGATATGGATCCGTCGACGAGAATACGATCTCCTCGCCCTTCGTGCCGGCGTTGACACCCTTCGCCCACCAGTTGGCCTGGCCTTGCGAGTGCATGTTGAGCACTTCGCTTCTCGCCGGCGAATCGCCAAGGTTCCAGGTAAAGACCGTATCGATGTCGGCCGAAGCCGTGACTTGCGAAACGGCAACGGCGATGCACATCGAACCGCCACCGACGAAATAGACCTCGCCTGTCCAAAGACCCATCAAGTCCTTGTACTTGCCGGGCACGTCGTGCGGGGGGGCCTTGTACTGCCAGACTATCGGCTGATCGCACAGGCGCTTGTGGTGGACCGGTCCGAGCGACGAGCTCTGCGCTGGCGACTGAGCGATGTCTTGCGCCTGGCCGGCAGAGCCGGCGACAAGCGCAAGGCTAACCAAGGCCCCAAGAACGCACTTCTTCATGTCCAGGCTCCATCCAAACAGGGAAACTGTGGCGCCGTCGCTTCCTGCTTCGGCACTAGACGACGAGACCGCTCTTTTGCAGTTCGGTCAGGCTTTGCTCGCTGCGATTGACCGGTGCCTGCGCGGTGGCGACCCACTTGATCAGCTCTGCCATGCCCGTCTCGAACGACCGCCGGGGCTGGAAGCCGAATACGCGTCTGATCTTGCCGATGTCGGCAAAGCAGTGACGGATATCGCCGACGCGATACTTGTTCATGATTTCGGGGGCGATGTTCTTGTGCAGCAGGCGCGCGAGCACCTGCGCCATCTCCTTGACCGTGATCGGGCTGCCGCTGCCGACGTTGAAGGCGTCCCATACGCGTTGGTCGCTCTCGAGGACGGTGGCGAAGGCGTCGGCGACGTCCTGCACGTGCACGAAGTCGCGGCGCTGTTCGCCGTCCTCGAAGACCAACGGCGGCTGGTCGTTGAGCAAGCGCGAGATGAAGATCGCCGCCACGCCGGTATACGGGTTGCTCAGCGCCTGTCGCGAGCCATAGGCGTTAAACAGGCGAAGTGCCACGGTCGGAATGCCGAGCGCCCGCCCGACCGACAGGAACATCTCCTCATGGTCGCGCTTGTTGACGGCGTAGATCGATGCCGGTTGCAAGAGCTTGTCTTCGGCCGTCGGCAGTGGCTTCAGCGTCTCGCCGTCCTCGACGAGCTCCCAATGGCGCCCAGAGAGCTGTTCGTGCGTGCGCAGCTCGGGAAACACCGGGGTGCTGCCCGAGCGCCTGCCGTACGCACCTTCGCCATAGATCGACATCGACGAAGCGACCGCGATGCGCTCGATCGTGTGGGGATTGCGCGACAGGGTTTCCAGCATGACGGCCGCGGTCATGACGTTGTTGCGCGTGTAGTCGACGATATTGGTCATGCTCTGGCCCACGCCAACCGAAGCGGCGAGGTGGGCCAGATGGGTCACGCCCTCAATGCTCTTGGCGAACAGTCCCTCGTCGAGAAGATCGCCCTTGATGCGCCTGGCGCGTCGGTTCAGGTAGATTGGCCAGCCGTCGTCATCGAGCTCGGCGTCGCCGTGGACCTGGGGCGACAGGTTGTCGAGCACCGACACTTCGTAGCCGCGGTCGAGCATGGTGTCGACGAGATGCGAGCCGATGAAGCCAGCACCCCCTGTAATAAGTACGTGCTTGCTCATGGAGCCATCTTCTCCGGAATCGGGCGGGACAGTGAAATGCGGCTTGTCTTCGGGTGAACATGTGCGTGGCGCAGCTCGCCACGGCTAAGTTGCCAGTCGAGGTACGCGGTGGTTCGCTGCAGACCCGCGGCGAGCTCGACCTTCGGCGACGAGCCGAGCAGGCCTTGACCTGCGTGATGTCCGGCCACGAAGGTGCGCACGTCTGCTCGCCGCCGCTGTGGAAGTTGTCGGCGCAGATCACATGGTGGCCGTTCGCCACCTGGCGCTCGCAAAGAGTCGAGCCGAGAAATCTCACGCCGCTCGTGACTGCGGCGGCAAGCTTTCGCCACGCATCGACATCCGAGGCCGACGAAAAAGTGTCCGCGTGGTTGTCTGAATTGCGCCGCACGGCCTGCTTCCATTCCGCCTGTTTGCGGCGTGGGCCGAGCCAACAAGCTGGTGCGTGAAATGCACGCCGAGCGGTAGCCGCTTCGGCAAGAGTCGACGCTATGCATGCGTCTAGTTGCCCGAACCGACAACTGAGACAGACGTGATCATTTTCATGTGCCCGAAACTGCCAGCCCTGTCCGACGGGTCAATTGCTCTCCCGGGAGCGACGGAGCTTCGTCGCGAATGGATTGGGAGTACTACCATCGGTGACAAGCAGGCGACGCGATCGCAGCGACGAGAAGAGGGCTCCACTTTCACGAGTGAATGAAAAATGTATCCGAAGGCGACTCCCTTCCATTCGCGAGAACGTATTCCCCAGAAAACTGCGTTCCTTGTTCAGGACGGCCGATGACTACGAAGCTGCAACCGACAAACAACACCGAGCACTACGATTCCTGATCAAGGATATCTTGGAAAGGATCGAGTGCCCGAAGCGGAAGGCGGCGGCTCATTGAATGGTCGTAGTCGATAGCGCTCCTACCTATTGGCGTGCCATTCGACAGCTTCTTGCACGACGTCGATGATGTCCTGGCAGGTGACGGGGCGGGACTCCGCTCTTCCGCCGCTATACGGGGAGAGACGTACGCGGTGCGAGGCAATCATGGGCCTGTTCCGTCCTCTTCCTCGTTCGGCGCCGGGGTGAAGCATAGCGCCTCCGCCTGTTCGCATAGTCGGTACGCCTTGCTCTTGGAAAAGCCGAGCTCGCGCAAGATCTGGTTGGGTTGAGGCCTTCGCGCAGCGGGGCGGTCACCCGCTCGAGGTCGCTGTCCTGGAGAGGTCCCCAGTCCCGCTGAGCCTGGCCATCCGGCGGACAGCAGAGGGGCCGGGATCGCCGGACGCGACGGCAATTCGGCCAGGAGCAGGCCGCTGGCCGAGCTCCGACCTAATACCCGATCGCGGCGCCGTCGCTCCTGGGGTCGGAGCCGCCGATCCTGAGTCCGCTCGTGGGGTCGATGACGATGCCGTGGGCGTGGCCGGCGTATTCGTGCCAGTCGCCCCAGCGGTTCAGCAGGTGGCCGCGGTGCTCCAGCGCGTCGATGGTCGCGGCAGGGACGCGGCCCTCGATGTGCAACGTGTCGCGCGCCTCGCCTATTGCGAAGCGGCCGCTCAGGAAGCGCGGCGTCTCGAGCGCTTCCTGGATGTCGCGGCCATAGTCGATCATGGCGACGTAGGTCTGCAGGTGGATCTGCGGCTGACCGTCGGCGCCCATGCAGCCGACCGCGGCCCACAGTCTGTCGTCCTTGTAGGCGAGCGAGGCGATCAGCGTGTGCAAGGGCGTCTTGCCCGGCTCGACCTTGTTGGGACTCTTCGAGTCGAGCGAGAAGTAGGCCGAGCGGTTCTGCAGCACCACGCCGGTGCGGCCCGCCACCACCGCCGCGCCGAAGCTGCCGTACACCGACTGGATCAGCGAGGCAGCGTTGCCCTCCTTGTCGACCGCCGCGACGTAGACGGTGTCGCCGGCCAGGCTGCCGTAGGACGGGATCTTGTCCCACGGCAACGCGCGCGCCGGATCCATCAGCCCGCGGCGCTCGTTGGCGTAGGCCTTCGAGATCAGCCGCTCGGTCGGCACGTCGGCAAAGAGAGGATCGGCGATGTGCCGGTCGCGGTCGTGATAGGCGACCTGCTTGGCCTGCACCATCAGATGCACGGCGTCGGGGCCGAGGAACGGTTTCTTGTGCAGCTCGAACGGCTCGAGCAGGTTCAGCATCTCCAGCACTGCGAAGCCTTGCGTCGGCGGCGGCGTCTCGTAGATCGTGACGTCGCGATAGGTGCCCTTGATCGGCTCGCCCCAGCGCGCGGTCTGCGCCTTGAGGTCCGCGGCGGTGAAGAAACCGTCGTTGGCCTGGCTCCAGCGCACGAGTTCCTTGCCGACCTCGCCCTCGTAGAAGCCGGACCAGCCGTCGCTCGCGATCGCCTCCAGCGTGTGGGCGAGGTCGGGGTTCTTCAGCACCGGGCCGTGCTTCAGCAGGATCGCCGCTGCCTCCGGGCTCTTCTCCAGGTCAGGAGCGGCCAGCCTGCGCCAGTGCGCCAGCCGCTGGGTCACCGGGAAGCCGTCGCGCGCATAGCCGATCGCGCTGTCGAGGCAGCGGGCGAGCGGCAGGCGGCCGTAGGCGGCATGCGCCTCGGTCCAGCTCGCCACGGCGCCGGGCACGGTCAGCGTGCCGGGCAGCACGCCCTTGTGCGGCACCTCGTTCAGGCCGCGGCGCTCGAAGGCGTCGATCGTGCCGCCGGATGTGGCCCGGCCGCCGCCGTCGATGTAGCGGACCCGGTTGGTCTTCGCGTCGTGGATCAGCCAGAAGGCGTCGCCGCCGATGGACGTCATGTGCGGATAGAGGACGGACAGCACGGCGCTGGCGGCTATCGCGGCATCGATCGCCGAGCCGCCGGCGCGCAGCACGTCGACGCCGGCCGAGGAGGCCAGCGAATGGGGCGAGGTCACGAGGCCGTTCGGCGCCAGGGTGGCCGGACGGCCGGTACTTATATCTGTCATGAGAAAACGTCTTGGTGTCCCAACTCCCGTAAGCGGCGTAGTGATACAGCCTTCCCGAGGCTGTTGACAGGATGCGGCCAACCTCCTAACACTTAACCTGTTAGTTAAGTATTTGCGGAGGCGTCGCGATGCTGAAGACCCTGGCCGTGATCGCCGTTGTCGTGGCGGTGGTCGTCGCCGGCATTCTGATCTACGCCTCGACCAAGCCGGATTCGTTCACCGTCAAACGCTCGGCCGGCATCAAGGCGCCGCCCGATCGGCTGTTCTCCCTGATCAACGACCTGCACCGCTGGGGCACCTGGTCGCCCTACGAGAAGAAGGACCCCGACATGAAGCGGACCTTCAGCGGCGCCGACCGGGGCAAGGGCGCAATCTACGCCTGGGACGGCAACAAGAACGTCGGCAGCGGGCGCATGGAGATCATCGAGACGGACCCGCCGCGCAAGATCGTGATCAAGCTCGATTTCCTGAAACCGTTTGAAGGTCACAACACCGCCGAATTCACCATGGACCCCCAAGCGAGCAATATGGGCGACAACACGA
>DASXQC010000557.1:0-8871 GCA_036493235.1 Reyranella sp. | reverse complement strand
GGTCGCGCTGGAGAACTTCAACCTCTCGCTCGGCCAGGGCCTCAGCAAGGTCGCGGGCAAGGTGTTCCGCATCGGCCATCTCGGCGACTTCAACGACCTGATGCTGATGGGCACGCTGTCGGGCGTCGAGATGGCGCTCGGTCTGGCCAAAGTCCCGCACAAGACCGGCGGCGCGCAGGCCGCCCTCACCTACCTCAAGGACACCGCTCCCGGCGCGCGACAGGGCTGACCGATGCGGCTCTATGTGACGCCGGCCTCGCCGTGGGTCCGGCGCGTGCGGGTGACGATCCTCGAGCTGGGCATCGAGGATCGCTTCGAGTTCATCCAGACACGGTGGCCGCACAGCTGGGGGACGCAGACCGTCGCCATGCCGGCGGACTTCACGGCGACGACGCCGGTGATGCGCATCCCGGCGCTGGTGACCGACACCGTGACGCTGACCGACTCCCACGCGATCTGCGACTACCTCAACGCCGAGTTCGGCCAGTACCGCCTGCTGCCGCGCGACGGCGCCGCGCGCTGGCAGGCGCTGGCGACCATGGCTCTCGCCAACGCCGTGCTCGAGGCGCAGATCATGCGCCGCGCCGAGCTGCTGCGCTCCGACAAGGAACGCTCGGACGACTTCATCGCCAAGATGCGCGACCGCACCTTCCGCTGCTTCGGCGCGCTGGAAACGCACCTGCCGACGTTCGGCCCGACCTTCGACTTGGCGCAGATCACCACCGCCGTCGCCGCCGGTTACGACGACTGGCGCTATGGCCCCGACTGGCGCACCGCGGCCCCGAAGCTTGCGGCCTGGTACGACCAGGTGGCCAAGCGGCCGTCGATGAAGGCGACCTATCCCGCCGAGACGCCTCAGCACTAGCTGCCATCGACTGCCAGGGCCCCTGGCAGGAATTCGTTGCAGGCGGGTCGGCGTTTTAGGCACTTTCCGCCACTCTGCCCGCACACCTCCTCCCCCGCTGTGAAATCGCACCTCGCCCCCGTCCGACAAGGGCCGCAGGTTGTCAGGTGTGAGCAGGTACGCCGTCACGCTGGCGATTCTGCCAGCATCCGGAGCGAACACCTATTATGGGCAATGGCCGCGATTTTTCGGCCCTGAAATCAGGGCGCGAGACTCACCCCTTTGTCCATCGTGAGACTCGTGCGCACCGATTTATCCACAAGCGCTCACGACAGGATTAGACAGGTCGTCGTGGCGTGGGCGAGCAGCTTGCCATTGGCATCGGTGACGCGGCCTTCGGCGGTGCCGACGCGGCGGCCGGGGCTCACCACCTTGCCCTCGGCACGGATCTCGCCGGTATCGGGCGTGATGGCGCGCACGAAGGAGATCTTGAACTCGAGCGTGGTCGAGCCGACGCCCTTGTCGAGCAGGGTCATGATCGAGAGGCCCATGCAGCTGTCGAGCATCGTCGCCGCGAGCCCGCCATGCACCGTGCCGTGCGGATTGAGCAGCGTGTCGTTCGGCGTGGCGATGATGACCACCCGCCCCTTCTCGGCTTCGACGATCCGGTAGCCCAGGGTATCGGCCATCGAGTTGTGCGGCAGCGTGCCGTCTACGATCGCCTGGACGAACTCCAGGCCGGTCATGTCCTTGTGCATAGCGCCCATTAACCCGTTCGCGGAATCGTTGGCTCGCGATTTTCGGACCTGTTCATCACTTTCCTCCCTACGCGAAGCGTGGGGAGGAATTATCTGAGATGACACGCGACGTGATGGCCGGGCGCGACTTCGCGTAGTGGCGGGTCTTTCACCTTGCAGTCGGCGACGGCGTAGGGGCAGCGGGTGTGGAAGTGGCACCCGGGCGGCGGGTTGGCCGGGCTCGGCACGTCGCCCTGCACGATCGCCTTTCTGGCGCGGCGGCGGCGCGGATCGGGGGCGGTGGCGGCGGACAGCAGCGCCTCGGTGTAGGGATGCAACGGCGTGGCGAACAGCGTGCGCTTGTCGGTGAGCTCGACGATGCGGCCGAGATACATCACGGCGATGCGATGGCTGATGTGCCGCATCACGGCGAGGTCGTGGCTGATGAAGAGATAAGCGAGCCCGAGTTCGGCTTGCAGGTCAATCAGCAGGTTCAGCACCTGCGCCTGCACCGAAACGTCGAGCGCCGACACCGGCTCGTCGGCGATGATCACTTCGGGACTAACGGAGAGCGCCTTGGCGATGCCGAGGCGCTGGCGCTGGCCGCCCGAGAATTCGTGGGCGTACTTGCGCATCGCGTCACGCCGCAGGCCGACGCGTTCGAACAGCGCCGCCACCCGCTCGTCGCGCTCCCGGCCGCGGGCGATGTCGAAGTTCTCCAGCGGCTCGCCAACGATGGTGCCGGCGGGCAGGCGCGGATTCATCGACGAGTATGGATCCTGGAAGATCGTCTGGATGCGCCGGCGGTGCGGCCACATCGCGCTCGGCTTGAGCGCGGTGATGTCCTCGCCGCCCAGCACGATGCGGCCCGCGGTCGGCTCGATCAGCTTCAGGATCGTCTTGCCGACCGTCGACTTGCCGCAGCCGGATTCGCCGACCAGCCCCAGCGTCTCCCCCTTTGCGATGGCAAAACTCACGCCGTCGACCGCCCTCACCGCGCCGACCTGACGCTGCAGCAGGCCGCCATGGATCGGGAAATGCTTCACCAGCTTCTCGACCGCCAGCACCGTCACGGCGCCACCTCCCAGCAGAGGGCGGTGTGGTTGCCGACATCGACCATTGGCGGCGCCTCGGTGCGGCAGCGGTCGGTGGCGAGCGGGCAGCGCGCGGCGAAGGCGCAGCCGACGATCGGCCGGGTGAGCAGCGGTACCATGCCGGGAATCTCCTGCAGGCGCGCCGCATCGGTATCGAGTCGCGGGATCGCCGCCATCAAGCCGCGCGTGTAGGGATGCAACGGATTGTCGAACAGCGCCTCGACCGGCGCCTCCTCGACCTTGCGGCCGGCATACATCACCACCACGCGCTGCGCCGTCTCCGCCACCACGCCGAGATCGTGGGTGATCAGCACGATGGCGGTCCCGGTCTTCTCCTTGAGATCGAGCATCAGGTCGAGGATCTGCGCCTGGATGGTGACGTCGAGCGCCGTCGTCGGCTCGTCGGCGATCAGCACCTGCGGGTCGCATGACAAAGCCATGGCGATCATCACCCGCTGGCGCATGCCGCCCGAGAGCTGGTGCGGATACTCGTCGAGCCGGCGCTTGGCGTCGGCGATGCGCACGAGGTCGAGCATCTCCCGCGCCCGCTCGCGCGCGGCCTTCCTCGACACACCGAGATGGCGCGTCACATTCTCGGCGATCTGCGTGCCGACCGTCAGAACCGGATTGAGCGAGGTCATCGGCTCCTGGAAGATCATCGAGATGCGATGGCCGCGCAGGCGCTTCATCGCCTCCTCGCTGAGCGTGGTCAGCTCTTCGCCCTCGAACTTGATCGAGCCCGATGCGATGCGGCCGGTCTCGGGCGGGATCAGGCGCAGGATCGACATCGCTGTCACCGACTTGCCGCAGCCCGATTCGCCGACGATGCCCAGGGTCTCGCCACGGTCGAGCGCGAACGACACGCCGTCGACCGCGCGCACCACGCCGTCGAGCGTGTCGAACTGGGTGTGCAGGTCGTGGACTTCGAGGATCGCGGTCGCGCTCATAAGCGCCTCGCGAGGCGCGGGTCGAGCCGGTCACGCAAGCCGTCGCCCAGCAGGTTCACCGCCAGCACGGTGAGCGCCAGGAAGCCCCCCGGGATCAGGATCGACCAGGGCGCGATCTGAAAGAAGGTGCGGCCCTGGGCAATGATGTTGCCCCAACTCGGCACCTCGGGCGGCACGCCGGCGCCGAGGAAGCTCAGGCCCGCCTCGATCAGCATCGCCGAGGCGCAGACGTATGTGGCCTGCACGATCAGCGGCGCGAGCGTGTTGGGCAGCACGTGGCGCCACAGCAGCTTCATGGTGCGCGTGCCGCCGGCGATGGCGCTTTCGATGTAGGGCTGGGCGCGGATCGCCATCACGACTGCGCGGACGACGCGCACGATGCGGGGCACCTCGGGGATGACGATGGCGACGATGACGATGCCGAGGCCGGGCCGCGTCAGGGTGATCAGCGCGATCGCCAGCAGGATCGACGGGATTGCCATCACGCCATCCATGATGCGCATGACGATGGCGTCCACGGCGCGGAAGTAGCCGCACAGCAGGCCGAGCGCCAGGCCCAACACACTTGCGGTGATCGCGACCGACAGGCCGACGATCAGCGACACGCGGCTGCCGTAGATGGTCCGGGTGAAGAGATCGCGGCCGAACTGGTCTGTGCCGAACCACCAGCGCTCCGACGGCGGCCGCAGGCGGTAGACCGGCGCTATCTTCAGCGGATCTCCAACGAAGGACGGGCCGACGATCGCCATCGCGATCAGCAGGACCAGCAGGACGGCGCCGAAGGTGATCGTCGGGTTGCGCCGGATCGCCGTCGCCAGCGAGAAGCGGCGTGCCGGGAGGTCGTCGGTGATCGCGGTCATGTCAGTACCGTATCCTCGGATCGAGGAAGGCGTAGGAGATGTCGATCAGCAGGTTGATCACCACCTTCACCGCGGCGAAGACCAGGATCAGGCCCTGCACGATCGGATAGTCGCGCTTCAGCACGGCGTCGACCGTAAGCCGGCCGAGGCCCGGGATGTTGAAGACCGTCTCGGTGATCACCACACCCGAGATCAAGAGCGCGATGCCGATGCCGATCACCGTCACGATCGGCACGGCGGCGTTCTTCAGCGCATGCAGCAGCAGCACACGGCCGGTCGCCAGGCCCTTGGCGTTGGCGGTGCGGATGTAGTCCTGCTGCAGCACCTCGAGCATCGAGGCGCGGGTGATGCGGGCGATCAGCGCCATGTAGGTCACGCCCAGCGCCACCGACGGCAGGATCAAGCTCTGCACGAACGGCCAGAAGCCCTCTGCAATCGGCGAATAGCCCTGCACCGGCAGGAGCTGCCAGCGCACGGCGAAGAAGTAGATCAGCACATAGGCCAGCACGAACACCGGCACCGCGAAGCCCATCACGGCAAAGCCCATGACGAGCCGGTCGACCAGCTTGCGCGCCTTCCACGCCGCGACCACGCCGATCGGGATGGCGAGGGACAGGGTCACGATCAGGGTCGAGAGCGTAAGTGCCAAGGTCGGTTCCAGCCGCTGCGCGATCAAGCGCGTCACCGCCAAGTTGGAGAAGATCGACACGCCGAGGTCGCCGTGCGCCAGGCCCCAAACCCAGAAGGCGAACTGCTCGACCACCGGCCGGTCGAGCCCGAGCTTGGCCCGCACCGCGGCGATCGCCTCCGTTGTGGCGTCGTCGCCGGCGATGATCGCGGCGGGATCGCCCGGCGCGAATCGCAGCAGGAAAAACACGAACAGCGCCACCACCGCCATGACCGGCACGACGGCGAACAGACGCCGGATGATGTAGGCGGTCATGCGAAGTCACCCTCCCCCGTCATACGGGGGAGGTGCCTCCGAAGGGGGAAAGCCCCAAAGATGAACTCAGAACTCATGATCTCATACTGGCAGGCGCTTCGACTGAGGCTCTCCCCCTCCGGCCCTACGGGCCACCTCCCCCGTGTCGCGCCTCAGCAGGCGCTTTGACGGGGGAGGGAGACGGCTCACTTCTTCGTAATCCCCCACAGCACCGCCAGCCCCGTATTGGGCACGATGCCCGAGATGCGGTCGGCGCGGTAGGCGAGCGGGGCGTCGAACTGGCCGAACGGCAGGAAGACCACGTCGTCCATCGCGCGCGTCTGCAGGTCCTTGGCGATCTGCTTGCGCTCGTCCTCGCTCTTGGCCATGCCGAAGGCGTTGCGCAGCTTCTCGACCTCGGGATCGCACGGCCAGCCGAACAGGCCCTTGTCGCAGGCAGCACCGATCCAGGTGTGCAACACCGGATTGGCCGAGCCGACGCCGCCCGAGGTGGTGACGAAGATGTCCCAGCCGCCCTGGTTCGACAGGTTCTTGCTGGCGCGGCGGGTGACCACGCTGCCCCAGTCCATCGACTGCACGTCGACATTGAGGCCGGCCTGCCGCATCGCCTCGATCAGCACCTGCGTGGCCGGCGTGATGGTGTTGTGGTCGGTCGCCGCCAGCACGGTGATCGGCTCGCCCTTGTAGCCGGCCTCCTTCATCAGCTGCAGCGCCTTCTTCGGATTGTACTCCTTCATCCAGTGCGTGCCGCCGTCGTTCTCATAGGGGCCGCCGCAGGTCAGCAGGCCGGGGCACACCTTGTAGTACTTCGGGTCGCCGACGATGGCGCGCAGGAAGTCCTCCTGGTTGACCAGGTAGTACATCGCCTGCCGCATCTTGATGTTGTCGAATGGCGGATGGAGATGGTTCAGCCGGATCATGCCCTGCGTGCTGTCGATCTTGCCAGTCTTCAGGAGCTTCACGCCCTTGGCCTTCTCCAGGATCGGCAGGAAGTCGATGTTGGGATTCTCCCAGAAGTCGATCTCGCCGTTGATCAGCGCCGACATCGCGGTCTGCGGATCGGGCATCCAGATCAGCTCGATGCGGTCGACGCCCGGCACCTTGCCGCCGGCGAACGACGACGGCGGCTCCTTGCGCGGCACGTAGTCCTTGTTCTTGAGGTAGACTGCCTTGCTGCCCGGCACCCACTGGTCCTTGGCGAAGATGAACGGGCCGGAGCCGATCGATTCCTTCACCTGCTGCTGCGGATCGGTCAGCGCATCCTTCTCGCGCATGATGGCGGCGATCGAGCTGCCGCTCTTGCCAAGCGATTCCAGCACCATGCCGTAGGGCTCGCGCAGGTCCATGGTGAAGGTCTTGTCGTCGACCGCCTTCATCTCGGTGACGTAGCCCAGCAGCCGCTGGCCGACGCCGTCCTTGGCGCCCCAGCGCTTGAGCGAAGCGATCACGTCCCTGGTCGTGACCGGCGAGCCGTCATGGAACTTCAGCCCCTCGCGCAGGGTGAATCTGTAGTGCAGCCGGTCGGGGCTGATCGTGTACGTGTCGACCATCTGCGGCTGCGGCTTCTGGTCCGCGTCGTTGCCGAACAGCGTGTCGTAGACCAGCGCGCCATGGATGTTGGCGATGGTCTGGGTCGTCCAGACCGGATCGATCACCCGCACGTCGGCATGCATGACCGCGCGCAGCACCTTCTCCTGCGCCGACGCCGCCAGCGGCAGCAGCAAGGCGACGAGCGCCAACAGAATCCGAACCATCATTGCTTTCCCCACCAACAACTGCGGCGCACACCCTATGCGATGCGCCGCGAATGTACACCTCAGGAGTCCCAAACCGTCGCACCCCTGGGACTGCCAAACCTTTGTCCTGCCGGCGTTTTCGCCTGAAAGTCCCGGAGTCCCCGACACGCCCTCCCCCTCCTGCATGTTTTCGAGCAATGCGGTGTGCAGACGGAGGAACGCGATCATCGCGTCAATTCTGACAGCAACTCGCACAGACTCCTATTACGGGCATTGGCAGCGATCTTTCGGACAGCAGATCGAGGCTCGACGGACGGTCCATTGCCCAAGGCGAGGTCTGCGCTCGAAGGCTTATCCATAGGCCCCCGTCTCCTTCACCTTCTCTCGACGATTTGCGGCTAATCGCTGAGAGAAGCTCCCTCCGCTTCGCGCCTTCGGCGCTTCGGTCGGGACGACGGTGCGAGTTTAAAAAATGAGTCCGCGCGGTTTTGCATCCGCGTCGAGCGGCCAGATTGGGCGCTCGACCTTGGTATAGGCGATCTTCGCTGGATCGCGCTTCAGCGGGCCGTCGGAATCGATGTAGATCACCTTCTTCGCGATCGGCCCGTAGGCCGCCATGAAGTGGTTGGTCGATTTCACGACCACGATCTTCTTCTCGGTCGGCTCGATGCCGACATTGCGGAACAGCTCGAGCCCGGTCGCCTGCGTCCGATTGGCGATCAGCACGACGTCGACACCACCCACCCGCACGGCGGCGCAGTCGCCTACCGGCACCTGGGTCGGCCCGAAGCGCTGCCAGGCGTCGCGCTTGAGCCCGATCACCTCGACCTCGGCATCGACCGGCTGGCTCGAGGTCACGGCGATCTTGCCACCGAAGCGCAGGTTGATCTTCGCCCCAAGACCGGCATCGAAGCAGATGCGCACCGCGATGGGATCCCAGATCGGGCCGATGCAAGCGTTCTCGACCCGGGCTTCGATCAGTTGCTTCAGGATGTCGGTGTTGTCCGACGGTGCGCCGCCGCCGGCATTGTCGGCCGGATCGGCGATCACCACCGGCAGGTCGTTGAACGCCACGCCCTCGCCCACCCCGCCCTTGACGTCGCGATACTGCGGCGTGGTCTTGCCCCGCAGCGACACCAGCTCCTCGCCCAGCGAAGTGGCGAGCGCATCGGCCTTCTTCTTGTCGCCGTCGGCGATCACCAGCACGCGCGTGCCGATCTCGGCGACGTCGCCGTAGGGGAAGCAGTGGGCGATCGAGACCGACAGGATGCCGTTCTTGCCCTCCATCGCCATGAGGCGGTCGACCAGCGAGCGCATCGGCTGCAAGGTCGTTGGATAGCTCTGGATCTGGCGGCAGTCGTAGACCGACATCACCGGCTTGATCTGCCCGCGCAGGGTCTTGAGCACCAGGGTGAGTACATCCTCGGCGCGCTCGACCACGTCGGTGTGCGGGAACTCCTTATAAAGCACGATGATGTCGGCCCTGGAGACACGCTTCATTGTCAGATGGCAATGCGGGTCGAGCTCGACACCGATCACGCATTTCGATCCGACGATCGCGCGCGCTCTTTCGATGATGTCGCCTTCGACGTCGTCATAGCCGTGCGCCACCATCGCGCCGTGCAGGCCGAGCAGCAGGCCATCGACCGGCATCGCCGCCTCGAGCTGGCCCAGGATCTCGTCGCGCATGAACTCGTAGTCGGCGCGGTT
>DASXQC010000556.1:0-13637 GCA_036493235.1 Reyranella sp. | reverse complement strand
GAACGCGGGATTGAACAGCTTGGACTGATAGCGCGAGCCGCCATCGGCCAGGATGGTGACGATCGTCTTGCCGGGGCCGAGTTCCTTGGCGAGCTTCATGGCGCCGACGATGTTGATCGCGGTCGAGCCGCCCAGCACCAGCCCCTCGTGCTCGATCAGGTCGAACAAAACGGGCAGGGCCTCCTCGTCGGTGATGCGCAGCGGCAGGTCGATTGGCACGTCCTTGAGGTTGGCGGTGATGCGACCCTGGGCGATGCCTTCGGTGATCGAGTTGCCCTCGGCCTTCAGTTCGCCATGCGCATAGTAATTGTAGAGCGCTGAACCCATCGGGTCGGAGAGCGCGATCTTGATCGCGGGATTGCGCTCCTTCAGTGCCAGCGCCACGCCGCCCAGGGTGCCGCCGCTGCCGACCGAGCAGGTGAAGCCGTCGACCTTGCCGTTGGTCTGCTCCCAGATCTCGGGGCCGGTGGTACGATAGTGCCCGTCTCGGTTGGCGACGTTGTCGAACTGGTTGGCCCAGATCGCGCCGTTCGGTTCCTTTTCGGCGATCTCCTTGGCGAGCGTCTCGGAATAGCGCACGTAGTTGCCGGGATTGGAGTAGGGCAGGGCCGGCACCAGCCGCAGATCGGCGCCGCACAGGCGCAGCATGTCCTTCTTTTCCTGGCTTTGCGTCTCGGGCATCACAATCACCGAGCGATAGCCGCGCGCGTTGGCGACCAGGGCGATGCCGATGCCGGTGTTGCCGGCTGTGCCTTCGACGATCACGCCGCCGGGCCTGAGCGTGCCGTGCTTCTCGGCATCCTCGATGATCGCCAGCGCGGCGCGGTCCTTCACCGAGCCGCCGGGATTGAGGAACTCGGCCTTGCCATAGATGTCGCAGCCCGTCGCGGCCGAGGCGGCCTTGAGCTTGATCAGCGGCGTATTGCCAATGCTGTCGATGAAACCCGACCGGACGTTCATGTCACTCTCGCCTCGTCCCTGCGCTCGCTCCCGGATCGACGGTAGCCCAAAGGCTTGCGTTAGCGCCAGCGCTTGCACACCTCGTCGCGATGCAGCGCCAGCCACTGCAGAGCGATCACGCCGACCGCGTTGTCGATTTCGTTGCGCTCGACCAGCGCGTAGGCATCGGCAAACGACAGCACCTTGACCAGGATGTCCTCCTGCTCTTCAGCCAGGCCGAACACCCCGCCCGCCTTCGAGGAGTCGACGCGGCCGAGAAAGACCTGGCAGGATTCCGAACATGCGCCCGGCGTCAGCATCACGCTGGCGATCGGCAGCAGTTCACCGACCTCGAGATTGGCCTCCTCGACGCTCTCGCGGCGAATCATCTGCTCTGCCGTCTCGTTCTCCTCGATGATGCCCGCCACCACCTCCCAGACCCATGCATGGTGACCGGCGGCATAGGCGCCGGCGCGGAACTGGCGGATCATCACCACCTCGTCACGCTGCGGGTCGTACATCAGTACGCCGCCCGCCTGGCCACGCTCGAACACCTCGCGGCTGATCTCGCCGCTCATGCCGCCCTTGTGCAGCGAGTGACGGAAGAAATAGCGGACGACTTTGAAGTAGCCTTGAAACGCAACCTCGTGGCGGACCAGTTCCGCCTTCTCCTCACTCATCACGCCACTCCATCGTAGGCCTTCTGCAGCACCGCGATATCGAGCTTCTTCATCTGCATCATCGCCTTCATCGCACGCTCCGACTTGGCCGACACGCCCGATTTCCACATCTCCATCGCCTGGACCGGCACGACCTGCCAGGACAGGCCGTACTTGTCCTTCAGCCAGCCGCACGCTTGCGCCTTCGGATCGCCGCCGGCGCCGAGCTTGTCCCAGAAATGGTCGATCTCCTGCTGGCTGTCGCAATAGACGATCAGCGAGATCGCCTCGGTGAACTTGAACTGCGGGCCGCCGTTCAGCGCCAGGAACTCGACGCCATCCAGCACGAAGCTCACGGTCAGGACGCGACCCTCCGGCTGGCCATGGATATCGAAGCCTTCCTTGCCGAAGTGGGTGATTGCGCCGACCGACGAGTTCTTGAAGATCGAGACGTAGTACCTCGCCGCTTCCTCGGCCTGGGTTTCGAACCACAGGCAGGGCGAGATCTTCTGCACATTGGCCATGGCGTCCTCCTCAACGAACAACGGCGCGTTCTGGTGAGAACGCGCCGTTGCGGAAGATGGCTCCGGAGGCAGGGTTCGAACCTGCGACCCGGCGATTAACAGTCGCCTGCTCTACCGCTGAGCTACTCCGGAAAAATTCTGTCGCGGCCGGCGGTATGACGGCCTGCGAGGGGGCGTCTTTTGGCAGAGCGTCCGTGAGGAGGCAAGTGCGCAAAGTGCGACCCGGCGCTTGGAGGCCTGGGCCGGAATCGAACCGGCATTGACGGATTTGCAGTCCGCTACATAGCCACTCTGCCACCAGGCCGGCGCGAGGAACGGCGGTGCTATACGCATGGGGCACGGGTATGGTCAAGCAAACCCCGCGACCGCGCGGCCTTTGACGCTCTTGGGTGGTGCCGCCTATAAACACCCAACATTTTGGGGTCAGACTTCGATGACGGACTTCGCGCTCGCACGTCGCAACATGATCGACGGCCAGCTCCGGCCCAACCGCGTTACCAACATCCAGATTCTCACGGCCATCGCCGACCTTCCGCGCGAGCGCTTCCTGCCCGAGGGCGTGCGCTCGCTCGCCTACGCCGACGACGATGTGCCGCTGGGCAACGGCCGTTACCTGATGGAGCCGATGATCCTGGCACGGCTGATCCAGACCCTGCAGGCGCAGGCAAAGGACAGGGCGCTGGTCGTGGCGTCGGGGGCGGGCTACGGCACCGCTCTTTTGGCACGCTTGGTGAAGTCGGTGGTGGCGCTGGAGACGGACGCCGCGCTGGCTGGTTCGGCCGAGCAGACCATCAAGGCGCTGGGCATCGCCAACGTCCGCCATGTCACCGGCAAGCTGGAAGCGGGCGTCCCGTCGCCCGACGAACCGTACGACGTGATCCTGATCGAGGGCGCGGTGCAACATGTTCCGCCGGCGATTGTCGCGCAGTTGGCCGAAGGCGGCCGCCTCGCAACTGTGATTGCGGCACCGTCGGCCGGCGTTCTCGGTCTGGCGCAGCTCATCGTGAAGGAGGGCGGCGTCGCCTCGGGACGGCCGATCTTCGACGCCGGCACGCCGGCCCTGCCGGGCTTCGCGTCGCCGCCGCGCTTCACGTTCTAAAGAGTCCTCTCCGAGGTCAGTTGTGGGGCTACCCATGGCGGCTCGCGCGATGTTAGGGTCAGGCAGATGAGGGTAGTTTCCATGCGTATCCGGCCCAACATGAGGCTCGCTTGCGCCGCAGTCTTTTGCGCGCTCGCGGTCGGACCGGGTGTTGTTTCCAGTGCACGGGCGCAGAGCCTGGTCCAGGCGCTGTCGACCACCTACAATAGCAATCCCGACCTGCTCGCCCAGCGCGCGGTCCTGCGCCAGACCGATGAAACGCTTGCGCAGGCCGTCGCCAACTGGCGGCCCAAGATCTCGCTGTCGGTCGAGTACAACAAGATCGAGGCCGACTCGGTGCCGGTGGCGACCCCCAATCGCTACGTGATCCTGAACGGCCGGACGTCGACGTTGACGATCACCCAACCGCTGTTCCGCGGCGGCAAGACCACGGCCGACACCAAGACCGCCCAGGCCAACATCCAGGCCCAGCGCGCCACGCTGTCCGACACCGAGCAGTCCGTTTTGCTGCAGGCCGTGACAGCCTACGCCGACCTGGTGCGCGACGTCGGCATCGTCGATGTGCGCCGGAACAACGTGAAGGTGCTGGTCCAGCAGCTCGATGCCACCCGCGAGCGCTTCCGGGTCGGCGAGCTCACCATCACCGACGTCTCGCAGGCCGAAGCCCGCCTCGAGCAGGCCAAGGCCGACCTGGTGCAGGCCGAGGCGCAGGTCCGTGTCGACCAGGCCGCCTTCCAGCGCGCCATCGGCGTCCCGGCCGGTGCGCTGGGCGACCTGCCGCTGATCGGCGCCCTGCCGGCCAGCGAGGAGGAGTGCGTCGCGCTCGCGATGGACTATGCCCCCAAGGCGGTCAGCGCCCAACACCGCATCACGGCGGCGAGTTACGGCGTGAACAGCGCGGTTTCGGCGCTGCTGCCGACGCTCAACCTGGTGGGCTACGCGCAGTACCAGCAGGACCTGCAGATCCCGACCGACCAGTATTACCAGTACGGCGTGCGCCTGCAGGCGACCGTGCCGATCTACCAGAACGGCACCGAATGGTCGGCCATCCGCCAGGCCAAGGAGCTGGTCGGCCAGCGTCGCAACGAGCTCGACAGCGCCCGCCGGACGGCGGCGCAGAACGTGATCTCGTTCTGGCGCAACCTCGATTCGGCGCGCTCGCGCATGATCTCCTTCGCCGCCCAGGTGAAGGCCAACGACGTCGCCCTGAACGGCGTGCGCCAGGAAGCGCTGGTCGGCTCGCGCACCACTCTGGACGTGTTGAACGCCGAGCAGGAGCTGCTGAACAGCCAGGTCAACCTGATTTCGGCCAAGCATGACGTGCAGGTGAACTATTACGGTGTGCTGTCCGGCATCGGCCGTCTGACGGCGCGCACCCTGGGATTGCCGGTCGAGTTCTACGATGAGGAGAAGTATTACAACGAGGTGGGCTCGCGCTGGATCGGCTGGGGCAGCGCCGGCAGCACGCCGACGGGTGGGACTGCTGGCTTCGGGACCGTGAGCTCGGGGAGTGGGAGCGGTAAATGAGCGACGGCAGGGGCGCGAACAACGACCCTTCGATGGATGACATCCTCGCTTCGATCCGCAAAATCATCTCGGATGACGAGGCGCGTGCCCAGGTGAGCGGCGGTGCGGCCACTCCGGCGGCCGCCAATGCGCCGGGTTCGGCGTCCCGCCACGACGACGTGCTGCTGCTGACCGACCTCGTCGAGGAACCGATGGAAGAGGTGGCTCCGGCGCCTGAACCGACGCCGCTGCCGCAACGTATCGATCCTGTCAGTGCCAGTGAAATGCCGCAGCCGACTGTGCTGCCGATCGAACCGCCAATCGCGTCAATCGAACCCACACCGGTCCTCTTCATCCCCGTGGCCCCCGTGGAGGCTCCCGTGAAGCAACCCATCGACACCCTGATCGAGCCCGGGGCTGCCGGCGTCGCGGCTTCGGCCTTCGACCGCCTCAGCCAGGCCGTGCAGGAAAGCGTGCCGACGCCGGCCGCGCACGATCCCGGCCCGGCCGTCGGCGGCCGCAACCTCGAAGATATCGTCAAGGACATGCTGCGGCCGATGCTGAAAGAGTGGCTGGACAAGAACCTGCCGCCCATGGTCGAGCGCTATGTCGAACGCGAGATCGTCCGGCTGACCCGCCGCTGACCCCAGGCGCCCGATCCCACCACCAACGCCACGGGCCCATACCGTGGCGTTTTTCGTTATAAGGCCAGTAATGCTCGACAAAACGTACGATCCCAAAGAGATCGAAGCCCGCCTTTACCCGGAGTGGGAGCAGGGCGGCGCGTTCAAGGCCCATCCCGAATCGACCAAGCCGCCGTACTGCATCGTCATCCCGCCGCCCAACGTCACGGGCAGCCTGCACATGGGCCATGCGCTGGACAACACGCTGCAGGACATACTGATCCGCTGGCGGCGCATGAAGGGCGACGACGTGCTGTGGCAGCCCGGCACCGACCATGCCGGCATTGCCACCCAGATGGTCGTGGTGCGCAACCTCGAGCAGGAGGGCGTCGGCCTGGCGGTCGAGGGCGCGGACAGGGGCCCTGACGGCAACAAGAAGCTGCTCAACCGTGAGGAGTTCCTCGCCAAGGTCTGGGAGTGGAAGGCCTATTCCGGCGGCACCATCACCGGCCAGCTGCGCCGGCTCGGCGCCTCGTGCGACTGGAGTCGCGAGCGCTTCACCATGGACGACGGCCTCAGCAAGGCCGTGCTCAAGGTGTTCGTCGACCTTTACCGGCAGGGCCTGATCTACAAGGACAACCGGCTGGTCAACTGGGACCCCAAGATGCTGACCGCGATCTCCGACCTCGAGGTCGAATTGCGCGAGGTGAAGGGCAACTTGTGGTTCTTCAAGTACCCGATCGAGGGCAGCGACGAGCATATCGTCGTCGCCACGACGCGGCCCGAGACCATGCTGGGCGACACCGCCGTCGCGGTGCATCCCGACGATCCCAAGTGGAAGCATCTGATCGACAAGCATGCGATCCTGCCGCTGGTCGGCCGGCGTATCCCGATCGTCGGCGACGAGTATTCCGATCCGGAGAAGGGCTCGGGCGCGGTCAAGATCACGCCGGCGCACGATTTCAACGACTTTGAGGTCGGCAAGCGACACCAGCTCGAGGCCATCTCGATCTTCGACAAGTTCGCGCGCCTCAATGAGAACGCGCCGGAGAAATACCGCGGCCTCGACCGCTTCGAGGCGCGCAAGCGTATCGTCGCCGACATGGAGGCGGCCGGCCTGCTCGATAAGATCGAGCCGCATACCCATGCAGTGCCGTACGGCGACCGTGGCGGCGTGCCGGTCGAGCCGTTCCTGACCGAGCAGTGGTACGCCGACGCCAAGAAGCTCGCCGAGGCGCCGCTGTCCGCCGCGCGCGACGGCCGCGTGACCTTCGTGCCGGAACGCGGGCGCGAGGAGTTCTTCCGCTGGATGGAGAACATCGAGCCGTGGTGTATCTCGCGCCAGCTCTGGTGGGGCCATCAGATCCCGGCCTGGTACGGCCCGGACCGCCAAGTGTTTGTGGCCGAGTCCGAGGGTGAGGCGCGGGCCGAGGCGCGCAAGCACTACGGCAAGGACGTCGACCTCGAGCGCGATCCCGACGTGCTCGACACCTGGTTCAGCTCCGCACTGTGGCCGTTCTCGACGCTCGGCTGGCCGGACCAGACGGCGGCACTGGACAAGTACTACCCGACCTCGGTGCTGGTGACCGGCTGGGACATCCTGTTCTTCTGGGTCGCCCGCATGATGATGATGGGCATGCACTTCATGACCGAGGTGCCGTTCGGCACCGTCTACCTGCACGGGCTGGTGACGGACGAGAAGGGCCAGAAGATGTCGAAGTCCAAGGGGAACATCATCGATCCCCTGGAGCTGATCGACAAATACGGCGCCGATGCGCTGCGTTTCACCATGGCCTCGATGGCCGCCTCCAACGCCGGCCGGCTGCGGCTCGCGCCGGCGCGCGTCGAGGGCTCGCGCAACTTCGCGACCAAGCTGTGGAACGCCACGCGCTTTGCCGAAATGAACGGCGCGGCGCTGCCGAAGGGCTTCGATCCGGCCTCGGTCAAGCTCACCGTCAACAAGTGGATGCTGGGCGAACTCGCCCGCGCCAACGAGATGGTCGACAAGGCGATCGAGGAGTTCCGCCTGAACGAGGCGGCGACCGCCCTCTACGAGTTCATCTGGGGCGTGGTGTGCGACTGGTACGTCGAGCTCACCAAGCCGACCCTGCAAGGTGCAGACGGCGCGGAGAAGGACGAGACCCGCGCGGTCACCGCCTTCGTGCTGCGCGAGACGGTGAAGCTGCTGCACCCGGTGATGCCGTTCATCACCGAGGAGCTGTGGGACAAGCTCGGCCATCGCGCCGACCACGGCATGCTGATCGGCCAACCCTGGCCCGCGGCGGCGGCGACCGATGCGGCCGCGGATGCCGAGATGAACTGGCTGGTGACGCTGATCTCCGACATCCGCTCGGCGCGCTCGGAGCTGAACGTGCCGGCCGGCGCCAGGCTCAAGCTGCAGGTGGTCGGCGCCAATGCCGGCACGCAGCAGCGACTCGACACGCATCGCGCCGCGATCGAGCGGCTGGCGCGCGTCGAGGGCATCGCTGCGGCGACCGCGGCGCCCAAGGCGTCGCTGCAGATCGTGCTGGGCGAGGCGACCTATGCGCTGCCGGTCGGCGAGGTGATCGACCTCAAGGCCGAGGCGGCGCGGCTTGCGAAGGAGATCAAGAAGCTCGCCGACGAGATCGCCAAGATCGATGCCAAGCTCGGCAACGCGAACTTCGTCTCGCGCGCGCCGGAAGAGGTGGTCGAGGAGCAGCGCGAGCGCCGCGCCCAGGCCGAGCAGACGCGCACACGTCTCAGCGCCGCGCTGAAGCGGTTGAGCGAGTAGACCGTTTCGACCGTTTTCGCCGTTTTTGGCGAAGCCGTCCGTTTTCGATGGGTGCTGGAGGGAGCGAGTAGTCATCGCTCCAGCATAGCCACGCGTCGTTCGGCTAACCTAATACGGGCAATGGCCGGCGATTCGAGGGGCCATTTTCGGTCCTCGATTCTCGTTCCATTGCCCATCGGGAGAGTCCGCGCGAGGGCGTTATCCACAGGTTCAGCACCGGCGCCGATCCGCCCGCATCGGCAAGTTCCGCCTGTGACCTCCAGGCCACAGTACGACAGCCTCGATCGCGCCGTCGTTGCGCCGGCCTTGCCAGCGCGCGCGGCCGCTCGTAGTTTCTGCGCCCTCGATGCACCTCCAGCCAGGGAGACGTTGATGTTGTCGATCATGTCCAACGCCATCGCCCCCGCCGGCTGCACCCCGGACCTCGCGCGCTTCGAGCAGTAGGTCCGGCGGCGGCCGCCGATCCGGCCGCCTGCATTCGTCTTTCTCATCCATCACGTCGTCGGACGTTACCGCGCCTCATTCTGGCGCTCGGCCGTACGATCCTTGAGGAGCCATCGCCCCTGCAGGGCATGGCATCGAGCCAATGACTTCTCGCAATCCCGCGTGCGCGAGGGACCCGTTCCTGCGAACCCTCCGCTTCGCTGCCAGCCGCTGGCGCCAGCAGTGGCGCCTGGTACTCTTCATGTCGGGCATCGTCGCGCTGATGGCCGCTGCCGAGCTCGCCTTGCCGCTGTTCGCCGGCCAGATGGTCGACGCCATGGCCGCGCCGGCACGGCCGCGCGACAGTGCCGTGGGCGATGCGCTGGTCGCACTGGCGGCCATCATCGGCTTCGGCCTGGCCCTGATCGCCCTGCGCTACGTGCTGTTCAAGACCATCGTGCGCTTCACCCTGCGCATGATGAGCGAGGTGGCGCAGGACACCTTTCGGCGCGTGCAGCGGTTCTCGACCGACTGGCATGCCAACAGCTTCGCCGGTGCCACCGTGCGCAAGGTGAGCCGCGGCATGTGGGCCTTCGACCTGCTGAACGACACCGTGATGATGGCGCTGTGGCCGTCGCTGCTCGTGCTGGTGGGCGCGACGGTGCTGTTCGGCTGGCATTGGCCGCTGATGGGCCTGGCCGTCGGCGTCAGCGCCATCGCCTCGGTACTGGTCACGGTCAAGCTGTCGCTCGACTACGTCACACCCGCGACACGGCGCTCCAATGCCTGGGACAGCCGCATGGGCGGCGCGCTGGCCGACGCCATGAGCTGCAATCCGGTCGTCAAGGCGTTCGGCGCCGAGGACCGCGAGGACGCGCGCTTCGGCCGCGTGCTCGCGCGCTGGCAGTCGCGCACCCGGGTGACCTGGATGCGCGCCACCCTGTCCGGCATCGTGCAGCAGACCATCCTCATGGCGCTGCGCCTGGTCGTGATCGGCCTTGCCGTGCTGTTCTGGTGGCAGGACATGGCGACCCTGGGCGACGTCACCTTCGTGCTGACGGCCTACAGTGTCGTCCACGGCTATCTGCGCGACATCGGCCACCACGTGCACAACGTCCAGCGGTCGACCAGCGATCTCGAGGAGCTCGTCGCCTTCCACGACGAGCCGATCGTGGTCGAGAACCGGCCGGGCGCGCCCGCGATCCGCATCGCGCACGGCGATATCCGCTTCGACGGCGTGCGCTTCTGCTATCCGGCGCGCGAGCGGCCCGTCTATGACGGGCTGTCGGTCGAGATCGCGGCCGGCCAGCGCGTCGGCCTGGTCGGACGGTCGGGCTCGGGCAAGACGACCTTCGTCAAGCTCGTGCAGCGGCTGTACGATCTCGAGGCCGGGCACATCGCCATCGATGGCCAGGACATCTCGCGCGTCACGCAGGAGAGCCTGCGGCAGCAGGTAGCGATCGTTCAGCAGGAGCCGCTGCTGTTCCACCGCTCGCTGGCCGAGAACATCGCCTACGGCCGGCCCGACGCGTCGCAGGCAGAGATCGAACGGGCGGCGCGGCTCGCGCACGCCGACGCCTTCATCGAGCGCCTGCCGCAGCGCTACGCCACTTTAGTGGGGGAGCGCGGCGTCAAGCTGTCCGGTGGCGAACGCCAGCGCGTGGCGATCGCGCGCGCCTTCCTGGCCGACGCGCCCGTCCTGATCCTGGACGAGGCGACCTCGAGTCTCGACAGCGAGTCGGAGGCGCTGATCCGGGACGCCATGCACGGCCTGATGCAGGGCCGCACGACCCTGGTGATCGCCCATCGTCTGTCGACGGTGCGCGAGCTCGACCGGATCCTGGTGTTCGATCACGGCCAGATCGTCGAGGACGGCAGCCATGCCGACCTGATGCGGCTGCAGGGCGGCCTCTACCGCCGCCTGGTCGAGCATCAGGCGGATCGTCGTGACGCCGGGCTGGCGGCGGCCTAGCGCCTCCCGTGCCGGTCTTCTCAGGCTCAGATGGACCGCGCGCATCTTGCGCGCTCATGAGCGCACCGGAAGCGCGCGGTCCAATGACATGAGCGCCTCTGGGGTGGCGCGAACGGTTTCAGCACCAGCGCCGATCCGACCTCATCGGCGAGTTCTGGGGCAGGAACAAGAGATCAAGCTGCGCCGTCGCACCGTCGAGCGGACGGCGCACCATGCCAAGGATGTCAGAGACGACGAAGCCGTGGCCATGCATGAAATGCACTATGTCGTGCACTTCGGGGCCGCCCTTGAGGCTCGCGATGGTGCTGGTCTCGACGATGACAGCATCCATGCTCTCGATGCAGCCGGTCATGCCTTCGAGCACCATCAGCTCGGCGCCCTGGACGTCGATCTTGCAGAGCGACGGCCGTTCGATGTCGTCGACCAGCCGATCGAGACGCTTCATAGGCACACGGTCGTGGCGCAGCACCTCGCGCGCGGTCGTGTCCTCGAGCAGGGTCGCGGCCTGGATGTCGGGACGGATCTCGATGTCCACTTCGCCGTCGCGGTCTCCCAGCGCCACCTGATGGATGCGGCAGTTCAATTGCCGCTCGAGCCGGCGCATGTGGTGCAGCGACTCTGAGGTCGGATCGATCAGGTGATAGAAGGCCTTGGGGAAAGCGTCGTAGAGCTCGAACGTCCCGTAAGCGACGCCGATATCGAACACCATGTTGGGCCGGAAGCCATAGCGATCGAGCAGCCGGAAGGATTGGCGCCACGACGGTGCCGTGGCGCGGCGGGGAAGGCGAGGGATGTGCCGACGCAGCCGGTCCTTCAGGTAAACCAGCATGAGGGGGCTCCGTTTTTTGTTGGGGGAGGCGCACCCTAAGCGTGCTCGTAGGTCGCACGCGACCCCGCAACTGGTGACCAAAGAGTGGCGCACTGCTTTGCGCGGTTTCGTCCATTCACGAGAGGCGTGGTACGCTATTCGTCATGCCGAGCGATGAACCTACCGGCACCAGCCGACGTGAACTGCTGAAGCTGATCGGGCTGACGGCTGGAAGTGCTGCGCTGTATCAGGCGATGACCAGCCTCGGATACGCGGCGGAGTCCGGCTACAAGGGGCCGATCAAGCTCGAAGGCGACCCCAAGGGTGCGTCGGTTCTGATTCTTGGCGCCGGGCTGGCCGGCATGGTGGCGGCGCTGGAACTGCGCCAAGCCGGCTACAAGGTGAAGGTGCTCGAGTTCAACAACCGCGCCGGCGGCCGCAACTGGTCGCTGCGCGGCGGCGACAGCTATACCGAGCTGGGCGGCGCGACGCAGAAATGCGAGTTCGACACCGGCCTCTACCTCAATCCCGGACCGTGGCGCATTCCCTATCACCACAACGGCCTGCTCGACTACTGCAAGCGGCTGGGCGTGAAGCTGGAGCCGTTCCAGCAGCTCAATCACAATGCCTACCTGCACTCGGCCAAGGCGTTCGGCGGCAAGCCGCAGCGCCTCCGTGAGATCAAGACCGACTTCCAGGGCCATGTCTCGGAGCTGCTCGCCAAGGCGACGCACAAAGGCCAGCTCGACGAGGTGGTCTCCCGTGAGGACCGGGAGGTGCTGCTTCAGGCACTGCGCTCATGGGGCGTGCTCGACAAGGACTATGCCTACAAGGCGAGCCTGATCACGTCCGAATTTCGCGGCTATGCGCGTGATCCCGGTGGCGGCCTTGGCGCCGAGCCCGTGGCGAGCGAGGTGATCGGCCTCAGTGACATCCTGCAATCGCGGCTGTGGCGCGGGCTGGGCAACTTCGCCGCCTATGAATTCCAGACCACCATGTTCCAGCCGGTTGGCGGCATGGGACGGATCGGCGACGCCTTCGCGCGCGAGGTCGGCGGCCTGATCACCTACAACGCCAAGATCACCAAGATCGCCCAGGGCGAGAAGAGCGTCACCGTCACCTACGAGGACACGGCGCATCCCGGCACGACGCACGAGGCGAGCGCCGACTGGTGCGTTTGCACCATCCCGCTCAGCATCCTGAGCCAGATCGAGATCCAGGTCCTCGAGCCCATGCTCGCCGCGATCGCCGCCGTGCCCTACGCGTCGTCGGTCAAGATCGGCCTGCAGTTCAAGCGCCGCTTCTGGGAGGAGGACGAGCATATCTTCGGCGGCATCAGCTACACCGACCAACCGATTCGCCAGATTTCCTATCCCAGCGCCGACTACAACACGACCGGCAAGGGCGTCCTGCTGGGCTGCTATACCTGGAACGGCGCCAACTCCTTCGAGCTCACAGCGATGACGCCGCAGCAGCGGATCGAGCGCGCGCTGGACCAGGGCATGCAGATCCATCCGCAATATCGCCGCGAGTTCGAAACCGGTATCTCGGTGGCCTGGCACCGCTCGCCTTTCACGCTGGGCTGCGCCGGCGATTGGACGGACGAAGCGCGCAAGCAGCACTACAACAATCTCTGCCAGATCGACGGCCGCATCGTGCTGGCCGGTGAGCATGCGTCCTACGTTCCGGCCTGGCAGGAAGGAGCGATCCTGTCGTCGCTCGATGCGATCGGCCGCCTGCACAAGCGTGTGCTGCAGGGATGAGAGCGATGCGCCTGCCTGTCCTCTTGCCGGTCCTTGTTGTGCTCGCGTCGCTGGCCGTCGCCAGCGCCGTGTACGCCGAGCCGATCCTCAGTCCCGGATATCGCTTCAGCGAGCAGACCGGCGAGGCGCTCTACACCAACGTCTGCCAGGCCTGCCACATGGGCAACGGCGAGGGCGCGGTCGGCGCCGGTCGGTATCCGTCGCTGGCGAAGAACCCGAAGCTGGAGACGGACGCCGGGGCCCTCTACGTCATCCTGCACGGCCAGGGGGCGATGCCGCCGGTTGGCCGGCTGATGACCGACGAGCAGGTTGCGGCCGTCGTCACCTACATCCGCACACACTTCGGCAACGACTACAAGCAGCCGGTGACTGCCGAGGACGTCAAGAAAGCCCGGTAGTCGGAGCAGTGTCTTGCGCTGGGGGCGCGCCACTCCAGTGGCGCGTCATGTCATTGGACCGCGCGCTTCCAGCGCGCCTCATGATTGAGCGCATTCACATGCGCTCATGAGCGCGCAAGATGCGCGCGGTCCATATGAGCATGAGAAGAC
>DASXQC010000555.1:0-7169 GCA_036493235.1 Reyranella sp. | reverse complement strand
CGCCGGACGAAAAGGCGCGCTTCGAGTCGGCGCTCGAGCCCGCGGTGCTGGGTGCCGACTTCGTGGTGATCGACACGCCCGGCAGCGACACGCACCTGTCGCGGCTCGCCCACACCTGGGCCGACACCCTGCTGACGCCGCTCAACGACAGCTTCATCGACCTCGACCTGCTGGCGCGGGTCGATCCGGAGACGCTGAAGGTCGTGCGGCCCTCGGTCTATGCCGAGGCGGTGTGGAAGCAGCGGCAGATCCGCTCGATGCAGGGTGCACGGCCGGTCGACTGGATCGTGATGCGCAACCGCCTGTCGTCGCTCGCCGCGCGCAACAAGCGCGACATGGCCACGGTGATCGAGGCGCTGGCTCGGCGCATCGGCTTCCGCGTCGCCGCGGGCCTCAGCGAGCGCGTGATCTATCGCGAGTTGTTCCTGAACGGCCTGACCTTGCTCGACCTCAAGCGCGGCGGCGGGGGCGTTGGCCCGTCGCTCACCATGAGCCACGTCGCCGCCCGCCAGGAAGTGCGTGACCTCGTGGCAGCGCTCAATCTGCCACCGCCAGATGCTCCCGCACCATCGGCCGGCCCGGAGACAGCAGAGCCCATACCAGCGACGCCGCCTGCAGGATGAACAGGGCGCCGAACGCCCAGGTGTAGCCGTCCGGCGCGTAGCCGGTCGCCGTGCGCGGCCACAGGTCGACGACTTTGCCCATTGCCCACTGGCCGGCGAAGATCACCAGGAAGACCGTGAGGTTGCTGGCGGCGGTGACGCGGCCGGCATAGTCGTGCGGGAAGGCCGACACCATCAGCGGCATGTACTGGATCGGCAGGGCGCCGAAGAAGCTGAACAGCACCCACACCAGGGTCGGGTGGCTCGGCGCGGCGAAGGCGATCCAGCCGACGATCACGATGAACAGCAGCGACGTGACGCACGAGAAGGCGAACGCGCTGACGCCGATGCGGCGTCCCCAGCCGGCGACGATGCCGCTGGCGGCGAAGCCGATCGCCGTCGCGGTCATGGCGTAGAGCTGGATGTCGGCGCGCGCGGGCTCGGTGGCGACGCCGCCAACATCGCGCAGCCACGGCCCGATCCACAGGCTGACACAGCCGATGAAGGCGAGCTGCTGGGTGGCCAGCAAGGGCTGGATGCGCCAGTAGAAGCCGTCGGTCAGCACCGCGCCCATGACGCGGAACTGCTCGCGGAGCGTGCTCGAGCGGCTGGTTGCGGGGCGTTCCGGCACGACGACCTGGATGACGATAGCGCTGACGAGACAGAGGCCGCCCAGCCAGAAGAACAGGACGCGCCAGCTCATCAGCGACAACGACCACTGGATCGGCAGGGTCGCCGCCATCGAGCCGGCGCCGCCTGCCATCATGTAGAAGCCGGTGACGAGTCCCCACTGCCGCGGCGGGTACCACATGGTGAAGATCTTGATCGCCGCGGTGAGGCCGCTGGCGAAGCCGAGGCCGATCAGCACGCGCGCCACAATCAGCTCGCCGAATGAGTCGCAGAGCCCGAACAGCGCCGAGCCGAGCGCCGCCACCGCGAGCAGCACGACCTGCATCTTGCGCGGGCCGTAGCGATCCAGCGCAACCCCCAGCACCGTCTGCACCAGCGCGAAGAACAGGAAGAAGGCCGAGGTCAGCAGGCCAAGGTCTGCCGCTGTGATGCCGATGTCGCGTTCGAGGTACGGGAAGATGACCGCGTTCACGCCGCGGAAAATGTACGAAAGGAAATATGCGAACGCGAACGGCAGGAAGATCCGCACGAACAGCTTCGACGACGCCAACCTAATTTCCTCCCCATTCAAATGGGGAGGTGCGCGCGTCTTACGCGGGCGGAGGGGTCATGAGCCGCAGTCGTGCCGTTGCTCATGACCCCTCCGTCGCGGGTTACCGCGCCACCTCCCCATATGAATGGGGAGGAATATCACACTCCGCGGGCGGGAAAAGCGCTCAAGACGCCTTGCAGTCGAGGGTGATCCTGCGCGGCGTGATGGTGGGCAGCGGCGGCTGCGGATCGGGCATCGGCCGCGGCCACGACTTGTCGGCGAGATGCTTCTCGATCGTCGGGATCAGCGCGTTGAGCGTGATCCAGGCCTTCATGCGCGTGCCGGCGTAGCTGGTGTGCAGCGCGTCGCGGAAGAGGTCGGGATCGAACGGCAACTGCCCGGCGACATCGACGAAGGGGAGGTCGTGCACGCGCGCATACTTGGCGAAGACGCGGTTCTGGAACTTCGCCAGCCGCTCGATGTCGCGATAGTGGAACGGGTAGTTCGAGACGTTGAGCTGCTCGATGATGTAGCGGTGGCGCACCGGATCGAGCACCAGCCCGTCCTTCACCATCCAGGCGAACGAGCTCAGCGCGAATTCCGCACCGATGCCGGAAAGATCGCCGCGGATCTGGTCGAGATCGCGCTCGATCAGGTTCAGGCTGACCGGCAGGTTGGGATAGTCGAGGTCGGGATCCTGCTCGTCGAGGCCCGATGGCCACACGACCTTGTAGTCCGGCTTGGGCCATTCCTTGCCGTCCATGTCGGACGCCGCCAGGCCGATCGCTGCCTGGAGGCGGCCGGCGAGCGCCGACCAGCGCGAAGCCGCGCGCAGCCAGTCCGGCGCGGCCTGGCCATTCGCGCCCGGCGGCAGCTGTGGTGCGCCCTTGGGCACGTCCGGCACGATCGAATCGAGCCGGAACTGGTTGCCGCCCTCGTAGTAGACGACAAGGTCGGGCCGCAGCGGCAGGACCTCGGTGCGGACGATGTGAGCGATGTCGGTCGAGATGTTGCTCTCGCGCGCGGAGTTCAGCACCTCGAAGTGCACGTCGAGCTTCTTCGCCTTGGCCCACATGTTCAGCCAGCTGCCGACGAACTCCGGATACGAGTAGGGCACCCAGTGTCCGTCGATCACGGTCGAGGAGCCGGTGAAGACGATGCGGATGGTCCTGGGCTTGCGCGGATATTCGATCGGCGCGCCGCGCCAGCCCATCTGGTTCAGCACCAGTCGGTCGGGCAGGGTGACGTTCGGCGGGAAGCGGTAGGGCGGCAGCGGCTGGCCGTCGGCCGGGTCGTAGAGATAGAGCATCCCCGGCGCCAGCTTGAGGAAGTGGTGCTTGCAGGGATCGGCGCCGGCGAAGGCGCTGTTCCACGCCTTGAAGGCATCGAACGGCTGGAACTCGTTGTTGATCGGCCGCGCCAGCATCTCGTCGAAGATCTTCAGCCACTCGGCCGGTGGCTTGCCGCGGTTGGGCAGCGGCGGCGGATCGCGCTCGAACCAGGCGCTGTCGACGCCGTCGGCTAGCTTGATCTGCTCGAGCTGGCCGGGCTTCACGCTCGCTGAGCCGATCGGGTCGGGGAGCGGGAAGTCGAACAAGGGCTGGCCGTTTAGCGCCCGCACCACCAGCTCGGCGCCGAACACACTGACGAGCAGCGAGATCAGCACGAGCAGGGTGTCTGCGAGCGGCGAGGAACGGCGCTTTGAGCGAGGTTTGGTGGCCATGCGGGCGGCCTTATAGCCGACGATTGCGCAGGCGAACAAACCGGCTCATACCGCCCGCATGAGCCGTGCCGTCACCACGACAGCCGATGCCTTCGTGCAGCAGGTGAGCCGCCTGCCGGCGCGGAGCTCGGGCACGCGCGGGCGGCTTTTGTTCGCGATGGATGCGACGGCCAGCCGCGAGCCGACCTGGGATCATGCCTGCACCCTCCAGGGCGAGATGTTCGTCGCCGCCGAAGGGCTGGGCGGGCTCGACGTGCGCCTCGCCTTCTATCGCGGCTTCGACGAGTTCAAGGTGAGCCGCTGGACCTCCGACGGCCATGAGCTCGCGCGGCTGATGAGCGCGGTGCGCTGCCTGGCCGGGCGCACGCAGATCGGCCGCCTGCTGCGCTACGCCGCCGAGCAGCGGCGCGAGAGTCGGATCGACGCCGTGGTGTTCGTCGGCGACTGCTGCGAGGAGGATGTCGACAAGGTTGGCCACGAGGCGGGCCAGCTCGGATTGCTCGGCCTGCCGGTGTTCATCTTCCACGAAGGCAACGATCGCACCGCTTCGCGCCTGTTCCCGCAGATCGCCAAGTTGACGCGCGGTGCCTACTGCAAATTCGATCGCACCAGTCCCGACCAGCTGCGCAAGCTGCTGGGCGCGGTCGCGGCTTATGCTGCCGGCGGCCGCGACGCACTGCTGAAGTACAGCCGTGAGCACGGTGGCGCCGCAGCGCTGCTGACGCATCAGGTGAAGTGATCATCGGACCGCGCCACTCCAGTGGCGCTCATGAGCTTGAGCGCAACTGGAGTTGCGCGGTCCCATGAGACTCACGCCCCCAGAAGTTTCGCCGTCCAGCCGCCGGGCAGGACACCGCCGAGCCAGACCGCAGCCTTGATCGGGATCGGGAAGGCGATGCGTGCCTTGTCGCGCTCGAGGCCGCGGCGGATGATCGCCGAGGCCTTCGCGGCGTTCATCAGGAACGGCATCTTGAACGAGGCGTTGGCGTTGATGGACGTGCTGACGAAGCCCGGGCAGATCACGCTGACGCCGACGCCGTATTTCTTCAGGACGTAGCGGATGCTCTCGGCCCACACCCGCACGGCGGCCTTGCTGGCATTGTAGGACGCCGCCAGGGGCAGGCCGATGAAGCCGGCCAGCGAGGCGACGACGGCGATCTGGCCGCGCTTGCGCGCCATCATCCGGCCGACCAGCGGCTCGACCGTGTTGAAGACGCCGTCGACGTTCACCGCCATGGTCTGGCGCACGCGGCTGAAGTCGTCGAGCGAGGAGAGGCCGTTGTCGACCGAGATGCCGGCATTGGCGATCAGCAGATCGACCGGATGGGCATCGTCGAACCGCGTCAGCCAGAGGGCGAGGGCGGTGCGGTCAACGACGTCGATCAGCGCTTCATCCACAGCCGCGCCCTTGGCCCGGCAGGCGTCGGCGACGGCCTTGAGACGATCGGCATTACGGCCCGACAGCGCCAATGCGACGCCGGGCTGTGCATAATCGAGCGCCAGCGCCTCGCCAATGCCGCTCGAGGCACCGGTGATGACGATGTTCGCGAACGTGGTAGTCATGCGATAATAGTAGGAGGCCTCGCCACGACGGGGCCAGTGGAGCGGATGGTTTGATTTTGAGCATGACAGGATATGCCCGGGCGCAGGGAGCGGACGACCGCCGGCGCTGGGTCTGGGAAGCACGCAGCGTCAATGGACGCAATCTCGAGGTCCGCTGCCGGGTGCCGCAAGGCTTCGAGCGCCTGGAGAATCCATCCCGCAGCGCGGCCGGCGGCCGGCTGAAGCGCGGCAATGTCTCGCTCTCCCTCACCATCACCAGCGAAGGCAAGGCCAAGCCGCTGCGCGTCAACCGTGCGCTGCTGGCCGAGCTGGGCGCGCTGGTCGAGGAGGTGCGCAAGAGCACCGGCGCGGTCGCCCCGACCGCCGACGGCTTGCTGCGCGTGCGCGGCGTGATCGAGGAAGAGGAGCAGGTCACCGAGGACGAGGAGTCCCTGGCGGCGCTCGACAAGGCGTTGATGCGTTCCCTCGACGAGACGCTGCAGGGACTGGCCAATGCGCGAGCCGGCGAGGGCAAGGCTCTGGCGACGGTGCTGGAGGGCCATGTCGACGAGATCGACGGTCTGTGCCGCCGCGCCGGCGAGCGCGCCCACGCGCAGATCGGCGTGGTGCGCGAGCGCTTCACGAACCAGCTCGGTGAGTTGCTTGAGCGTGCGCCGGCCCTGTCGGAGGAGCGGTTCGCCCAGGAAGTGGCGCTGCTGGTCGGCAAGGCCGATGTGCGCGAGGAGCTCGATCGCCTGACGGCCCATATCGCCCAGGCGCGCAGCCTGCTGCACGAGGCGCGGCCGGACAATCCGGTCGGCCGCAAGTTTGATTTCCTGTGCCAGGAGTTCAATCGCGAGGCCAACACGCTGTGCTCGAAGTCGGCCGACATCGAGCTGACGCGCATCGGCATCGATCTGAAGGGCGCCATCGAGCGCATGCGGGAGCAGGTCCAGAATGTCGAATAACGAGGCGCCGACGATCCACCGGCGCGGCCTGATGCTGGTGCTGTCCTCGCCGTCGGGCGCGGGCAAGACGACGCTGTCGCGCGGGCTGCTGGACAACGATTCCCAAATCCAGCTCAGCGTGTCTTGTACGACCCGTCAGAAGCGACCGGGCGAGCGGGACGGCGTCGACTACCGTTTCATCGACACGACGACCTTCGGCGGCATGGTCCAGCGCGGCGAGTTTCTTGAGCACGCGCGGGTGTTTGACCACTACTACGGAACTCCCAAGGAGCCAGTTGAGCGCGCCCTGATTTCCGGAAAGGACGTGCTGTTCGACATCGATTGGCAAGGCACGCAGCAACTCAAGGATCCAGTCAAGAACGTCCAGGGCGACTTGGTGACAGTGTTCATCCTGCCGCCGTCTACCCGCGATCTGGAGAAGCGTTTGCTGACGCGCGCACAGGATTCGAAAGAGGTCGTAGCCCAACGCATGGGCAAAGCCGCCGACGAGATGAGCCACTACGCCGAGTACGACTACGTCATCGTCAATCGTAACATCGGCAATAGCCTCAGCGACCTCAAGGCGATCCTAACAGCCGAACGATTGAAGCGCGGACGCCAAGTCGGCGTGTCGGATTTCGTGAAGGCGCTACGCGAGGGTCGTTGAACCCAGCGACGGCGGCGTTGCCGTTGTTTGGCTCTCGGAGCGCAGCACCAGCTTGGACGGCGTGTAGGGACGGCCGGAGAACTCCGCGATCAGGCGGTCGCTTGCCTCCTCGGTGACGCCCTCGAGGCGACGCATGAAGGTTTCCTTGTCCAGACCGGTCTCGATCGGCGGCAGGAACTCGATGGCGGCGCGGCCGGCCCGCTTGCGCCAGTCGCGGCGGTTCCACAGCAGGCCGACCGAGGTCGCCACCGGCGTCACCGGCAGGCCGAGATCGCGCGACAGGTAATAGATGCCCGAGCGATAGCGCTCGCGCTCGCCCGGCGCCATCAGATGGCCTTCGGGATAGATCGCGATGTGGCGGCCGCTCTCATGGGCGCGGCGGGCATACTGGGCGAGGTGCTCGCGCTCCTTGCCGCCGCCGCAGGCGTCGACCCGGATCATCTGCAGGCGATAGAGGATCGTGCCGATCACCGGCATCCTGAACAGCTCCTGCATGGCGACGAAGGCGATGCCGGGGATGTCGGCT
>DASXQC010000554.1:0-2899 GCA_036493235.1 Reyranella sp. | reverse complement strand
CTGCGACCCCAACCACGACTTCACGATCGAGTGCCTGCCGTCTTGCCAGTCGGTCGACAACCCGCCGAAATACCCGCCGATCACGATGGGCGACTACGCGCTATGGTTCTCCGCCCAGCGCTACCAGCACATGGCGAACGTAAAGACGCCGACGGCCGAAGAGGTGGCGCCCGGCGCGCGCGCCACCGTCGCCTGGAAGAGCTGATCCATCTCCGCAGCGGCTGACAGGCGGCGGATCATCGCCGCCGGCGTGATCGGGAACGTGCTTGAATGGTACGACTTCTCGATCTACGGATTCTTCGCGATCCAGATCGGCGCGACCTTCTTCGCCGGCACTGACCGGCTGACCCAGGTGCTGGCGGCGTTCAGCGTGTTCGCCGCCGGCTACCTCGCGCGCCCGCTTGGCGCGATCGTTATCGGCGTCATCGGCGACCGTCGCGGCCGCTCGACCGCGCTGCTGATCTCGATCGGCGGCATGATCGTCGCGACCCTGGGCATGGGGCTGGTGCCGGGTCATGCCAGCATCGGCGGCGCCGCGCCGATCCTGCTCACAGGCTTGCGCATCCTGCAGGGCCTCGCGGTCGGCGGGGAGTCCGCTATCGCCAATGTATTCATGGTCGAGAATGCCCCGCCCGGACGGCGAGCGCTGGCGAGCGCGATCAATGGCGCGGGCTACGCGGTCGGTATCCAGCTCGCCTCGCTGACCGCGCTCGCCTGCGCAAGCCTGCTGACGCCGGCCGAATTGCAGGACTGGGGTTGGCGCATTCCGTTCTGGCTCAGCCTGATCGTCGCCCTCTTCGGCTTCTGGTTGCGGAGCACGTTGAAGGACCTGCCGCAGCCCGCGGGCGAGCAGCCCTCGCCGCTCACCGAGGTGCTGGCCAACCATCTGCCGCTGGTGCTGCGCATCGCCGGCCTCACCGCCTTCGCGGCGGTCGGCTTCCAGGGCGCCTTCATCTACATCGCCGAATGGCTGCAGACTGCCGCCGGCGCCTCACCCGTCGAGACCTTCAAGGTCACGTCGTGGAGCATGCTGCTGGTCACGCCGATATCGCTGCTGTTCGGCTGGTGGGCCGATCACGTCGGCCGGCGCGGCCTGCTGCTGGCGAGCGCCGTGCTCGGAGCCGTCGGCGCGGTGCCGTTCTTCATGCTGATGCAGTCGGGCTCGATCTACTGGGGCCAGGCGGGGTTCGTGCTGACGCTCGCGATCCAGTTCGGCGTGCAGGGCGCGATGATGGTCGAGATCACACCGGCCAATGTCCGCTGCACGGCGCTGGCGATCGGCAACAATATCGGCTGGAGCATCCTGGGCGGCCTGACGCCGCTCGCCGCGACCTGGCTCACCGCGCGCACCGGCGACGCGCTGGCGCCAGCCTGGTTGGTCGCTGCGGCAGCCGCCGTCACCGCCGTCACCCTGGTCCTGACAGCCGATCCTTTCCGACAGAAGATTTGCTGAGGGCGCGCCACCCCCAGGGGCGCGTCATGTTCCAAAGAACATGAGAAGACACGCCACTGGAGTGGCGCGCCCCCGGCAAAAGACGACTTACTTGCCGCGGAAGCGCGGCTTGCGTTTCTCGCGCCAGGCCTCGTGCGCCTCGGTCTTGTCCTCGCTCATCTCGAGCACCATGAAGCGGTAGGCGTCGATCAGCGAGGCATCGGCGATGTTTGGGATGTCCTGGCCACGGTTCATCGACTCCTTGACCATGCGCACAGCGAGCGGCGGCAGGCCGGCGATGTGGTCGGCGACGGCGAGCGCCTGCTCCATCAGTCTGTCGTGCGGCACCAGCCATTGCGCGAGGCCGATTCGATAGGCCTCCTCGGCCTTGAGCGGGAAGCCCATCGCCACCTTCATGGCCGGTCCCTTGCCGACGTGGCGGGCGAGCCGGGTCGCGCCGCCGTAGTTCGGCAGGATGCCGAGCGCCACCTGCGGCAGCCGCCACTCGGCCTTGTCCGAGGCGACGATCAGGTCGCAGCAGAAGGTGACGATGCAGCCGATGCCGATCGCATAGCCGTTGACCGCGGCGATCACCGGCTTGGGGAAGTCGCTCACGAGGTTGGACGGGAAGTTACGGGCCTTGCCGACGCGCTTGATGAAGGCCTCGGCCGAGCGCGTGTTATGGGTATTGGGATCGCGCAGGTTGGCGCCGGCCGAGAACGCGCCGCCCGCCTCGTCGCCGGTCAGGATGATCGAGCGGACGTCGTCGTCGTCGTTCGCCTCGTCGAGGTGGCGCAGCAGCCCGTCGGCATAGTCCTGGCCCCAGCAGTTGCGCGCCTGCGGCCGACTCAGGGTCAGGATGCCGGTATGGCCCTGCTTTTTGTAGAGAAGCGGCATGATCTCCTCCTCACGTGTCTCTTCTTTTTCTAGAGCGAGCCGCCCTCGACGCTGCGACCCTCGGCGCGCCAGCGCAGCATGCCGCCCGGCAAGTTGGCGACGTCGCTGAGCCCGGCCTTGAGCAGGATCGCCGTGGCGTGCGCCGAGCGGCTGCCGGCGCGGCACACTGCGACGATCGGCTTGTCCTTGGGTATCTCTTTCGCTTTCGTCGCGAGCTCGCCCAACGGCAGCAGTTGCGCACCGCGGATATGGCCGAGCGGGCCCGTGAACTCGTTGGGCTCACGCACGTCGAGCACATGCACCTTGGAGAGGTTCTCCTCCAGCCAGTGCGGCTCGATCTCCCAGACGCCGGAGAAGGTGAAGCGCAAGGGCGCCCAGTCCGGGTCGTGCAGCGCGCCCATCTCGTTGCCGGGCTGACCGCAGCGCAGGTTGGCCGGCACCGCCTCGTCGATCTTCTTGGGATGCGCGAGGTCGAGGTTCTTCATGTAGCCGACATAGTCGCTCTCGCCGGCGTCGCCGCCGAGCCGCGGATTGTACTTCTTCTCCTCGGCGACGCTGGTCGCGGTCAGG